>DASPNK010000151.1:0-2727 GCA_035626575.1 Planctomycetota bacterium
GCCATCGGCACCGGCTTGTCCGCGAGGCGCTTCGCCACCGTAGGTTCCACGCTGGTCCCGGTGAACTCCTGGTACATCCGCACCACGACCTCGTAGTGCTCCATCTCCTCGCGGATGTGCCACGTCATGAACTTGAGCCACTTGAGCTCGGGGACGTGTTTCAGTCCGTCGCCGAACATCACCGCCGCCGCCAGCTCGCGGTAGGCCTGCGACTCCATCATCTGGACGACGGTCTGCCGGTACTCCGGCGTCATCTGCTTCGGGTCGCTGATCTCGGCGACGGCCATGGGGGCGCTCCGCGAAAGAAAGGTCCGCGAGTGTAACGCGGTCGCGCGCCCGCCCGGCGGCGCCGTCAGACGGGATTCGGCGCGTCGACGAACTCGGCGTCGAGGCCGAGGACGTCGCGCAGGTGCTCCGCGAGTCGACGCGGGCCGACCCGCTCGCTGGCGTGATGGCCGACGGAGAGGTGATGCAGGCCCTCTTCGCGCGCGAGGTGCGGGTTGTATTCGGAGACCTCGCCGGTGACGAAGGCGTCGAGGCCCTCGAGCGCGGCCTGGCGGGCGTCGCCCTGCGCCGCGCCCGACACGAGCCCCACCGTGGAGACGCGCGCCGGACCGTGCAGAAACGCCGTCGGCGTCGCCTGGTAATAGGCCGAGACGCGCGCGACGAAGCGCTCGACCGGCTCCGGCTCCGGCAGACGCCCCTTCCACCCGACCGCGCGTCCGCGATGCGGCGCGAACGGCGCGAGGTCGACGACGCCGAGGTCGCGGAGCGCGGGCGCGTTGTTGCCGACCTCGGGATGGCGGTCGAGCGGCAGGTGGTACGCGAGCAGGTTGAGATCGTGCTCGAGGAGCAGCTTGAACCGCTTCTTCAGCGACCCGCGCAGGACGGTCGAGGCGCCGTCCCACAGCACGCCGTGGTGCACGACGACGGCGTCCGCGCCGCGCCGCACCGCCTCTTCGAGGAACGCCAGCGACGCGGTGACTCCGGTCACGACGCGGCGCACCGTCGGGCGCCCCTCGGCCTGCAAGCCGTTGGGCCCGTAGTCGGAGACGAGTTCGATCTCGAGCAGCCGGTTCAGATGCGCGACGAGCGCGTCGCGCGTCGTCTCCCCCGTCCTCGCGGGCGTCGTCCCGCCGCTCACTTGAGCTTCTTCGCCTCGGCGTCGAACCAGTCGGCGAGCTTCTTCCGATCGTCGGCCGAGAGCTTGGCGTCGGAATGCGTCCACACGTAGCTCTCGAGCGGCATGCCGCCCTCGCGCACGATCTCCGCCGACTCCTCGAACACGTGGGCCCGGTCGGCCTCGGTCTCCTCCCCGATCGCGGAGTAGACGACCTTCCGCCGTCCGAGGTTGACGTGCTCGGTCACGAACCACTTCGTCGGCGCCACGTTCGAATACCACGGCCATCGCGTCGTGTGCGAATGGCAGTCGTAGCAGGCGTTCCTGAGCAGCGTCTTGACGTCTTCGGGCGGGTTCGCGACCGCCTCCAGCGTGTGCGCGGCCTGGAACGGGAGGTCGGGCGGCTTCACGAGGTGGACCTCGTGGACGCCGGGCAGCTTGTCGGCGAGGCCGTCGAACTGGATCAGCACGAGGACCAGCACGACGAGCGCGAGCAGCACCTTGAGCGTCTTCTTCACGGGACGTGGCTCCGCGCGAACTTAGCGTCGGCGCCGCGCCCGTCGAAGGCCGGGGTCACTTCGTGCCGGCGGCGCCCTCCGGACGCGGCGGCTCGTCGATGGGCGTCGGCGGCGGCGCCTTCGGCCCCGGCTTGATTTCGTGCGACAGGCGCAGGCGGAAGATCGACTCGGTGCGGCACCACGTCACGCCGTACAGGTAGCCGTCGCGGCCCAGGATCATGTCGCTGATGAACTGACGATGCCCGACGTGGCGGTGGCCGGCGACGTTCCCTTCGGCGTCGAGGTCGGCGGCGCGGATCCACCCGCGCATCACGTCGAAGAAGATCAGCTTCCCGGTGAGGAATCCGTCGTACCTGTCCTGCGAGAAACCCTCGTAGATCGGGCCCACGCCCGCCGAGAGGCGCGTCTCGCCGTTGTAGTCGGGATCCTCCGCCGCGAAGTCCCGGTTCTGGCTCCAGCTCACGAGCGGCTTCACCGTGCCCTCCGGCTGCGTCGGCCCGTCGGAGACGACGCCGTGTCCCCAGCCGAAGTCGACGGCGCCGCCCTTCCAGAGGTCGATCTCCTCATACACGGCGCCGACGTCGCCGAAGTACAGGTGCTTGCCGTCGCGCAGGTGCGCGCGGAACGGGGCGCGCAGTCCGTGCGCCACGATCTCCGGCCGCCACGCCGCGTCGCCGACGTGCGGGTTGTCGGTCGGGACCTCGTAGCCGCCCTCGTCCTTCGGCCGGATGCGGAGCAGCTTGCCGTTCAGGTCCTTCCGGTCCTGCGACAACTCGGGCCGTTCGGCGTCGCCCGTGCCGATGAGGAGCGTGCCGTCGGGCAGGAACTTCACCACGCCGCCCATGTGGTACGGCGCGGGCGGTTCGCGCCGTGAGAAGGTGATGACGTTGACGCGCGTGCCCGCCGTCTCGGACGTGCGATCGCGCCACTCGAAGCGGTCCAGCGCGACGTTCTTGTCCGGCTTGTCGGCGTACCAGACGTAGAAGCGACGGTTCTCGAGGAATTTCGGGTCGAGCGCCATGCCGATCGTGCCCATGTCGCCCCAGGCGAACGAGCCGTCGATCTTCACGCGGCGGATCTTCCCGTCGA
>DASPNK010000152.1:0-3883 GCA_035626575.1 Planctomycetota bacterium
TGGATCAGCGCCGGGCTTCCGTCGCTCGCCGGATGAAGCGGGGTTCGACGGGCCTCCCAGACGCGACTCGGCCGGCCGACGCCGATCGGTAGGAAGCTCGGCGGGACGCGTCGCCGGCCGCTCAAGCCGGGCTGGACGCTGCTTCGACGCCTTAAGCGCCGCCGCCGGCGGCTCGTTGACGGCGGTTGTCGTCAAAGATTCACGGGCTCGCAGCGCCGCACCGGCCCCGCATCGTCGACCTCCCGCAGTCGTCGGCGCCGCGCCGATCATCATGCGCCCGTCCCCCGCTCGTCGCAGACCGACGCGGCAGGTCGGACCCTCCGCTGCCCACCGTGCCGGGTCGCCGCGGTCCATGGCGCCGCGCCTTGTCCGTCCCCGCCGCCCGATCGACGTCGATCGTCGGCGGCGGACTTCCGATGCCGCCGGCCGCGGAGATCGTTCCGACGCCGACGCTCCTCCCCTCGCCGCTTCCGCCGTCGCTCGACGCTTCCGACCTCGTCGGCGGCGTCGACGCGAGGCGCGACCTCCTTCGCGTCGCGCCGACCGTCCTTCCTCCGAGCCGCCCGACGTCCTGCGCTTCGGAGCGCGCGAGAGGTCGACGCGCGTCGCGCCGCGACTTCCGTCGCGCGCGGGCGCATGCGCTCCCAGATGCGGCGCGGCGGCGCCGCGCGCGCATCCGAACGACGTCGACGTCGCACGTCGCGTCGCGCTCCGACGTCGCGTCGCGCCTCCGCACAGGACGCGCGACCGCCTGCGCCCCGCGTCCGTTTCCGGCGGAAAAGAAGCCGGAAAATCACGCCCTCTCAAAACAGAAACGCCCGCGTCGCGGAGCGACACGGGCGTCGTTTCGGCTCACCGCGAGCCGACGAAGCTCACTTCTTCTTCGAAGCCTTCTTCGTCGCCTTCTTCGCGGTCTTCTTCGCAGCCTTCTTGGTTGCCTTGGCCAATGTTCCGCTCCTGAAAAGTGGAGAGAGTGAACTGAACGAAAGGTCCCGTAACCCTTGTGCTCACCGTGAGCACGCGCAGAAGTTAATGCGCGGCCTTCTTTGATGCAACAGTCGTCAAAGGTCGCGACGTGAGATTTTTTCGACGCGCGCGGCCTCCGGACTCAAGTCGGATCTCGAAGCGCGTCGACTCGCGACGCCGACTTCGTCAGCGTCGCGTCTCCTTCCGCCACGACTCGTCGGGCCGCGCGCGACGGTCGAAGTTGCGGAGGAAGCGCGCCGCGAGCGCGCCGTCGTTGTCCGACGACGACCAGTCGGCCTCCTCCGGATCGAGCGGTTTTTCCTGCTCGGAATTGCTCTCGCTCTCCTGCTTCGCCGTGAGCCGCCAACCCTCTTCGCGGTCGCCGGAGAAGGTCACGATCAGGCGATGGCGCTCGCCCTTCTCCTTGAACGGAGCAAGGCGCGTCTCCCACTCCGAGGTCAGCGTCTTCCGCTCCCGGTCGGCCTCGGCGACTCCCGTCCACTCGCGAAGCTCCTCCTGCGCGAGGTCCCACACGAAGTCGAAGTCGTACCGGTAGACGTCGACGCCGTCCCTCTCGGAAGGCTTCTTCGAGCCGCTCGAGCAGGCGGCGAGGGCGAGGCACAGGAGGACGCCGAAGCGGGCGTGCGGCATGTCGGGCTCCGTCGAAGGGGTCAGGAACGGTCGAGGGAGACGCGCTCGCGGAAGGAGATGCGCAGGGGGATCTCCTGGAAGCCGAACGCGTCCCGCAACCGCGACTCGAGGTAGCGGCGGTACTCGTCCTTGAACATCGTCGCGTCGTTCACGAACAGCACGAAATAAGGCGGATGGACCGCCACCTGCGTGCCGTAGTAGATCTTCGGGTGGCGCCCCTTCGAGACGCGGGGCCCGCGGACTTCGGCCGCCTTTTCGATCACGCGATTGAGCTCGCCGGTCGAGACGCGGAGGCCGGCCTGGTCGTAGAGATCGAAGGCCACGTCGAACAGCTCGTCGACGCGGACACGCTCCTTCGCCGAGAGGAACACCACCGGCGCGTAGTGAAGGAGCGGCAGGCGCGTCCCGAGGTACTTGAGGTAGCGATCGACGTCGACGTGCTCGGCGAGGTCCCACTTGTTCACCGCCAGCACGCAGGGCTTCCGGTTCTCGAGGATCCAGTCGGCGACCAGCTTGTCCACCTGCGACACCTCCTTCTGGGCGTCGATCAGGAAGATCGCGACGTGGGACCGCTCGACGGTCCGGCGGCTGCGCGCCTGGGAGTAGAACTCGATCGAGTCCTGAACCCTCGCCGCCTTGCGGACGCCCGCCGTATCGACGCAGATGAAAGGCCGCCCGCGATGCTCGGCCCGGACGTCGACCGCGTCGCGCGTGGTTCCCGGCACGTCGCTCACGATCACCCGTTCCTCGCCGAGGAGGGTGTTGATGAGAGTGCTCTTCCCCGCGTTGCGCTGCCCGACGACGCAGATGCGCATCACGTCGTCCGCGAAGGCCTCCTCGTCGGGCGACGGCGGCGGCAGCGCCGCGATCACGCGCTCGAGGAGGCCGTCGATCCCGAGCCCGTGTTTCGCCGACGTCAGCGACGCTTCGCCGAGACCGAGCTCCGCGAACTCGCCGGCGTGCGGTTCCCACTTCTCGTGGTCGACCTTGTTGCACGCAAGGATCAGCGGCTTGCCGCTCCGGCGCAGGAGATCGGCCGCCGTGCGGTCGAGGGCGGTCAGCCCCTCCTGGGCGTCGACGAGGAACACCACCACGTCGGCCCCGGCGATCGCCGCGTTGATCTGCCGCTCGACGTCGGCGGCGAGGTCGTCGCGATCCACGATCCCGACGCCGCCGGTGTCCACCAGCTCGAAACTGCGGCCCTCGCGCCGCACGTCGACCGCGACCCGGTCGCGGGTGACGCCCGGCGTCGGATCGACGATCGAGATCCGTTCGCCGATCACCGCGTTCAACAGCGAAGACTTGCCGACGTTCGGCCGTCCGACGATGCACACCGAGGGTCGGCTCATAGTTGGCCCATCAGGCGGTGAACCTGGGGAATGACGCGGACGCGGCGGTGGACGCCGAGGGCGGCGGCGTGCAGCGCGAGCGTCTTCGAAGGCGACGGGGCGCGCCGGATCGGCCCCATCGGCGAAACGGGCTGCAACACGAGCGGGACGTCGGGCCGCAGCTCGGCCACCGCGCGGGCGGCCTCGAGCACTTCCGCCTCGGGCGTCTCTTCGACGAACACCGCCTTCACATACGCCTCGCGACCGCGACTGAGCTCGAGGGTGCGCCGGTGCGCCGCGACCTGCGTCGGCCGCCCCGTGGCGGACGCGAGCTTCCAGTCCATGCTCAGCACGTCGATCGCGTCCCGGAGCGACGCGTACGCCTCGGGAAAGTTGGCGTCGGTCTCCAGCAGCGTCGCGACACCGCAGCTCCGGGCGACGTCGGCGAGCGTCCGCACCGCCTCCGGCTGCAGCAACGGCTCCCCTCCGGTGAACGAGACCGCCTCGTGCCGCGGCGCGCGCTCAAGCAGCCCCTTCACCAGCGCGGCGAGCGCGCCGAAGGGCTCCGGGTTCGGGCGCCGCTCGAAGTCGCGCATCCCCGGGGTGCGCTCGAACCGCCACTCGGGAAGCTCGACGTGGCACTTCGGCGTATCGCAATACACGCAGTCCATGTCGCAGTGCGCGAACCGGACGAAGAGGTGGCGCTCCCCTACGCGCGGCCCTTCGCCCTGGATGGCGGAGAAGATCTCCACCAGGTCCGCGGCCCGCGCGGCCTTCGCCCGTTCGAGGCGTTCGAGATGGATGGTCACGGCGTGGCCGTCGCCCTTTTAAGCGACGCGGCGCGGCGCGCGATCGTGCGACCGCGCCTCCGCGCCTCGAAACCGGACGACCCGCCCGGAGGCGGGCGCCCCGCGATCACTTCTTCGCGGCGGCCTTCT
>DASPNK010000153.1:0-3638 GCA_035626575.1 Planctomycetota bacterium
GTCGGTGACGACGAAGCCGTACAGCCTGCGCAGCTTCGCCTCGTCGTCGGTCAACCCTGCGGTCAGCTCGCGGACCTTCGCGCGCATCGCGTCGTTCACGTCGATCTGGTCGCGGATCAGGTTCCACCACCAGGCTGCGAATGCGTCCCAGCTCTCGTACGTCGACACCTGCACCTCGGGGACGAACTCCTCGGGATACGGCATCGCCGGCTCCCAGGTGATCGCCGGGAGGTCGTTGACGACGTAACGGCGGCCTTCGTAGCCGTCGAGGAACCCGGGGACGGCGACCGGCTCGGGCGTCAGGTCGGCGTGCCGCACGTGGAAGCGGAAGCCGCGGGATTTCGGCAGAAGCAGCGTCAGCTCCGACCGCACGGTTTCGGCCAGCGAGCGGTCCTGGAACGGGTGCCGCACGCCGACGTAGTTCCCGAAGACGCCGGTTCGCAGATCGTCGACCCGGTACGACCACTCCACCACGTCGCCCGGGCGCAGCGGCGGGAAGTCGGCGCCCCACGTCCCCTGACGCTGGGCCTCCTGCGGCGCCTCGCCGGGGCGATGGAGTCGCGCGGTGCGGAACCGCGCGCGCTGGTCCCCCGGATCGTGCCAGGCCGCGACCGTGTCGAACGCCGCGACGCCGGCCTCGCTCAGGATCTGCACGACCTGCTGGTGGAAATCGGCCGTCGTGCCCTCGGGATGCACGAGGGTGATGCGGCGGCTGAGCAGCACGCGGTGCGAGCGGTTCTCGGGATTGACCGACACGTCGGGCGCGGCGCGCACGATCGCGTCGACGTCGAGCGGGAACGCGTCTTCGAACGCCTTCTCCGCGCCGGCGAGCCGACCTTCGTAGCGCCGCAGCTTCAAATCGCCGGGCGCGACCACCAGCGCCCGCGCGACGAAGCGGAGCGCGTCTTCGCGCCGGTCGAGGCGGTCGGCGTTCAGCGCCGCGCGCTTCAGCGCGTCGACGTTTTCCGGGTCGTACGCCAGCTGCGCCTCGGCCTCCCGCAGCGCGCCTTCGAAGTCGCCCCTCGCTTCATGCGCCGCCGCGAGCCGCAGCCGAAGCCGCGCCTCGGTGGGCACGAGGGCGACGAGCTCGCGGGCCGACGCCATGGCGCCGTCGAGGTCGCCGCGCATCTGCGCGCGGCGGAGGCGCCGGTCGATCACGTCGCGCTCCCCCGCGGCGACGCCGTGCGCCGCGGCGAACGTCGCTTCGGCGTCGCGGAAGCGCCCGCGCTCGGCGTAGAAGTCCCCGAGCGCCAGGCGGTCGAACGGCCCGCCGGCCTCGGCGGCCGCCTTGAGCAGGCGCTCCGCTTCGCCGGTCTGCCCGTCGTATTGCGCGAGGCGCGCCTGCAGGCGCAGAACGGCCGCCGCGCGCGGCGCCGCCGCGGCGGCGACGGCGAGCTTCGCCCGCGCGAGCTCGGGCTGATTCAGCTCGTCCATGGCCGTGCGCGCGATCTCGACGAGCGTCGGTACGTGCTTCGGATCGAGCGCAAGCGTCGCCTCCAACGCCTCGAGCCGCGCGTTGTCGGCGCGCTCGGCGGCGACGCGCACGCGCCGGCGGAGCGAGGTCGCGCGCAGCTCGCGGGCGGCGAGATCGTCGGGCCGGAGCTTCAGCAGGCGCTCGGCGACGTCGGCGGTCGCGGGTTTCGCCGCGTCGTCGAGGGTGAGCCCGAGGCGCAGGCGGATCCAGCGCTCGAGGGCTGCGGGCGAGGCGTCGGCGGCCGAGGCCGCGGCGGCGGCGCGCGCCAGAAAATCGTCGGGCGCCGGCCGGCTCGCCGCGCTTTCGGGCGCGGGCGGGAACGGGGTGCGTCGGAACGCGTCGGGCGCGGACGAAATCCGGACGTCGGCGGGGGGCGGGCCGCCGTCGACGGCGGCGAGCCGAACGTAGACCGAGAACGGCCCCTGCTCGACGCCGGTCTTTACGAGCAGCTCGTTGGTCCCCGCCGCGAGGTCCAGCCGCACCAGGTCCTGCTCGTACGCGAGCTCGCGCGCCGCGTCGCTCCGGAACACCTCGCGGCCGTTGAGCCGCACGGCGACGGGCCCGCTCGAGCCCAGCGCGAGCGCGACCGCGCGCGGCGCCTCGGTCTGCAGCGCGGCGGCGAGCACGACCAACGCCTGTTCGCGCGGCGTGACGAGGTCGCCGAGATGCCACACGCCGTACGGAAGGTCGGCGCTCACGGAGCGCCATCCGACCTTCCGGTCCTTGCCGTCGAAGACCGCCTCCGGATCGACCGGCGACGTTTCGGGGGGCGCCGTCGCTTTGAAGCCCGCGCCGCGCTCGTTGTCGAACGGCCCGGCGACCAGCCAGCGCCCGACGACGCCGAGGGCGCGCCAGGCCGCGACGGCTTCGTCGCGCCGGCCGATCCGGGCGAGAGCGTCGGCCCGGCGCGCCGCGATCAACGCGCCGAAGCGGCCCTCGCCGCGGCAGGTTTCGAGCGCCGCGAGCCATTCGCCCGGCGCGTCGACCGCGAAGGGCGCGACGCGCATGAGGAACGCGGCCGCGTCGACCTCGGCCTCGCCCGAGGGCGGCGCCGCGCACCTGCGACGGAGCTCTTCGACGCCGGAGCGCAACGCTCCGGCGCGATCTCCGCGCGCGACCGCCTCTTCGAACGCCGCCCGCACCGAGGTCTGCGCGGCGGCCCAGGTCGCGACCGCGAGGAGCGCGAACGCCGCGCGCGGCGCCCTCGCGCGCGGAAGGAGAGTCCTCTTCATGGAGCGCGGATTGTACGCGCCGAGGGGACGCCCTCCGCGGTTACCATCGCCGCCCCATGACGTCCGAGCCCTTCGTCCGCGTCGTCGTCTGCGCGGCGCTCCTCGCGACCGCCGCGGCCGGTCAGGAGAAGCTCGCCTTCTCCGCTTCCGACGGCCAACCCCTCGTCGGCTCCTACTGGAAGACGAAGTCGACGCCGATCGGCGGCGCCGTGCTCGTCCCGATGGAGGGATCGAATCGCTACGCCTACGACGCGCTGGCGTCGCGGCTGACGTCGGCGGGCGTGGCGACCCTCGCCCTCGATCCGCGGGGCCACGGCGACGCGGCGAAGGACCGGGAAGGGCGCGCGATCGACGTCGGGCCCGCCGCTTGGAAAGACGCCTCCAATCCGTTCCGCGCGATGCACCTCGACGCCGCCGCCGCGTTGAAGCGGCTCGCCGAAGCCGCGTCTCTCCCCGAGGAGAAACTCGCGCTGATCGGCGCCGGGGCGGGCGCGGCGGTCGCGCTCGACGTCGCGGCGCGCTCCGAACATCCGCACCGGCCGCGGGCCCTCGTGCTGTTGTCGCCGGCGACCGAAGCGGCGGGGCTTCGCCTCGCGGACTTCGCGCCGGGCGTGAAGCGGCCGACGCTCGTCTTCGTCGGCAAAGACGACGATCAGGCGGCCGAAGGCGCGACCCTTCGCGCGCATCCCGCGCTGGCCGAGGCCGACTTTCGCACGCTCGACTGCGGGCCCCTCCGCGGGACGGGCGCCTTCGGCAAGGTCCCGGGCCTCGAGGCGTCGATCGCGACCTGGACGGCCGACGTCGTCTTGGCGCCGCCGCCGGTCGAGATCGGGCGCGGGAAGCTGATCGTCATCGACGGCGCCCTCGCGCCGGAGGAGCAGGCCGGCGCGACCTCGGTCGAGATCCCGTTCGCGCCGGGCGGTCCGTCGGCG
>DASPNK010000154.1:0-6679 GCA_035626575.1 Planctomycetota bacterium
GGCCGCCGCCCCGCGACCGCCGCGAAGGCGACGGGCGCGAAGGCCGGCGTCCGCCTCCGCGCCGCGAGCGGCTGTGGGCGAAAGTGATCGAGGAGATGACGCCTGCGGAGCGCCGCGCCTTCGTCGCGCTTCCCGAGGCCGAAAAGGAGCGCCTCGTGCGCGCGGCGATCGCGCGGCGCGCGGCGGCGGAGGAGGAGGCGTTCCTGAAGACGCTGTCCGAGACCGACCGCGCGGCGGTCGACGCGCTGGCCGGGCGGCCGAACGAACGTCGCCTGAAGATCGCCGAGCTGCGCATCGACCGCGTCTTCGAGCGCGCCGCCGAAGAGGCGCGCGCGCGGGGCGTGGCGGAGGAGGCGGAGATCGAGCGGTTGCGGAGCGGAGCGGCGCCGGCGAAGGCGTCGGCGGCGCTCGACCTGCAGCGTCGGAACTTCGTCGCGGCCCACCGCGAGGAGTTGGAGCGGCTTCCGCCGCGCGAGCGCGAGCGGATCGACCGGCTCGCGCCGGAGGAGTTCTTCGACGATCCGTTCGTGCAGGACTTCCGAACGTTCCGCTTTCTGTCGCCGGTCGAAGTGGCGCGCGTGCGTGCGCTCCAGGCCGAGGTGGTGCGCGCGCTGATCGCCGGCCTCGCGGAAGGTCGCGTCGACGACGTCGCGGCGGCCCGCGCGTTTTCGGCCGAGCGCCTCGCGGCGCTGCGGACGTTGGGCGTCGAGGATCTGCGACGGCTCGGCGGCGCGTTGCGGCGGCTGTCGGTGGACGACGGTCCCGGCGAAGGAGGGCGCGGAGCGCGCGGCGGCGGGTGGCATCTGCCGCCGGTGCTGTTCGAAGAGCTCACGCACGCGGAGCGCGAGGAGTTCGGAAGGCTGCGCGACGTGGAGCGGCGGCGCTTCGCCGTCCGGCGCTTCGGGCCCGCACGCGTCGCGGCGACGCGCCTCGAGACTTTGCGCCGTCGGCTCGGCGCGGGCGTGCGCGCCGCTTTCGACGCGTTGCCGGAGGACGAGCAGGCTCGCCTCGCCGACCTTCCCGGCGCCGAGCTGCGCCGCGAGTTGGAGCGTCGTTTCCAGCTTCCCTCGGAGCGCGAGGGCGAGCACGACCGCGGCCGTCGACCACCTGCCGACCGTCGCGACCGCTGAAGGCGAGCGCCCCCGCAGACCGCAGAACAGGACCGCAGCGGCCCGCGCCCGAAGCCAGGCGGAGGGACGGCCCTGCATCGTCGTTTGCAGCCGTGCCGAGTCCGCCGCACGTCGACGATGCGGGCGCGTCCTCGGGCTTCGCCCTCGGGGCGGCGCGGTCGAGGCGCCCGCCGTCAACGCCGCGCGCCGGTCCCCCCGGACAGGACCGCAGGTCCGCCCCCGAAGCGAAGGGACGGTCCTGCTTCGCCGGGCTGTCGCCGTGCAGGATCGGAACTTCGCGGCCCTCCCTGCGTCCGAGCGGGCCGCGGCGGCGGAGCGCGCCGCAGGAGCTTCTCGATGACCGTTTCCCTCCACGCGGGGATCGGCGCCCTTCTGACGGCGACCGTCCTGTGCGGGCAGGCGCCCGAACCGGATCCCGCGGCCCGCCGCGCGGCCGCCTCGAACGACGTCGCCTTCGCGCTTCAGCGGGCGCTCCGGGACCCGACGGCGAATCTGGTGTTCTCGCCCACGTCGATCGCCGGCGCCTTCGCCGTCGTGCACGGGTGCCTCGAAGGCGAGACGCGCGCCGAGGTGGCGCGTGCGCTGCGGTTCGACGTCCACGGCGAGGCGTTCGCCGATGCGCAGCGCGCGTTGACGGCGCTCCTCGCCGCGGAGGGGGGGCCTCTGACGTCGGCGAGCCGGATGTGGCTCGCGGAGGGCGCCGCCTACCGACGCGAGACGCTCGCGCGCCTCGGGCGCGAGTTCGGCACGGCGCCGGAAACGGTCGACTTCCGCGACGCGGAGGCGGCGCGCGGGCGGATCAACGCATGGACTGCCGAGGCGACGCGCACCCGCATCCCCGAGATCCTGCCGACGGGCGTGCTCGACGCGAGCGTGCGCTTCGTAATCGTCGACGCCGTGCATTTCAAAGACCGATGGGCTTCGAAGTTCGATCCCGCGCTCACGAAACCGCGACCTTTCGCCGTCGCCGCCGACGACGGCAAACCCGTCGGCGACGCGACCGCCGTTCCGATGATGTCGGCCCGGATCCCCGCGCGGCTCGGCGCGGACGCCGACGGGTCCTACCTCGAGTTGGACTACGCCTCCGGCGCTTATGCGTTCTTCGTCGCGCTCCCCGCAGGCGGGAACCTGCGGGCGCTGGAAGACCGCCTGACGTCGACGACGTTCGCGGCGAAACGCGCCGCGATGAAACCGATCGACAAGGCCTCGGTCCGCATTCCGCGCTTCCGCGCCGACGCCGACCTCAAGCTGCACCGCCGCGGCCTGCGCGAGCTCGGGATGTCGAAGGTCTTCGCTTCTTCGACGGACTGGCGCCCGTTGATCGACGACGCGCTCGCGATCAGCTACGTCGGGCACAAGGCCGTCGTTCAGGTCGACGAAGAGGGCACGGAGGCGGCCGCCGCGACGGTCGCCGTCGGCAAACGCGGCGGGGCGCCGAAGGAGGACTTCGTCGCCGATCGGCCGTTCCTTTACGCCGTGGTCCACAAGGCGACCGGGGCCGTCGTCTTTCTCGGGCGCTGCCTGCGACCGGAGTGAACCGGCGGCGCCGGCACGGGTTCGACACGGATGCACGGCCCGGTAACGGCGGGACCCGGCGGCGTGGATTCGCGAACGTCCTGCATGGCGTGTAAGCTCTTCGGGCCGTGGAGGTTGTCCGCCCAGGCGTCGTCGCTGCGGTTCGGACCCGTGTTTGCGTAAGGCGCGGCGTTCGAGGAGACCGTCCCCATGTTCCAGACTCCGCGTCCGCGCCTGTCCGTCGCCGCTCTCGCCGTCGTCTGCGCCTCCGTCGCCGTCGCGCAGGGCGAGACCTCCGTCACCTCGGCGCCGGCGTCGCGCCCGGGGGCCGACCCCGTCACCGGTCGCCTGGAGAGCGAGAAGCGCTACCAGAAGATCGGCGATCTTCCGGGCGTGCACCTCGTCTCGCGCATGTCAGAGCGCCTGCTTCGCGGCGCGCAGCCCGACGGCGCCGAGGGCATGGAGAGCCTGAAGAAGCTCGGCGTGACGGCGATCCTGTCCGTCGAAGAGCCGGACAAGAAGGAGACCGAAGCGGCGAAGGCCGCCGGGATCCGCATCGTCAACGTTCCCACCGAGTACTCCGGGTTCTCGAAGGACGTCATCGATCGCCTGGTGGCCGCCGCCCGTTCCGAGACGGGCACGCTCTATACGCACTGCCACCACGGCAAGCACCGCGGCGGCGCGGCGACGGCGATCCTCCGCATGACCTTCGAAGGCTTTTCGACCGACGAAGCGATCGCGGAACTCGCCGAAGGCGGCTGCTCGAAGCGCTATCCGGGCCTCTTCGAGACGGTGAAGACGTATCGCCCCGATCCGGCGACGGCGCACCGGGCGTTGACTCTGCCCGGCGTCGACGACGTGGTCGAAGTGACGCCGAAGCTCTTTAAGAGCTCGACGCGTCTCACGGGCGAAGCGCTCGACGCTTTCGGCAGACTCGGGGTGAAGACGCTGATCACCGCGGGCGCGACCGACGCGGCGCGTCAGGCGGCGCGGGACCGCGGATTCGTCGTCGTCGACGCGACGGTTTCCGACGCGGGCGTCACCGCCGACGAGATCGCCGCGGCGTGGAAGGCCGTGGCCGCCGCCTCCGCCGGGAAGACCTTGGTCCATGCGGGCGGCGACCCCGCTAAAGCGTCGGCCCTCGTGGCCGCGTTCCGCCTGAACTTCTCGAAGTGGTCGGTCGAAGAGGCCGCCCGCGAGATCGAGGCGCTCGCGGCGTCCGACTCGGGTCGCGCCCAAGCCGCGGCCGTGCGCAAGCTCGCGCGCTGATCGACTGAGCGGCGACCGGCGCGCGCCTTCGACCCGCGCCGGCATCCTCCCTCTGCCTGCCTGCCTGCCTGCCCGCCGCGCCGGCGGCGGGCGTCGACTTCGACCCGAACCGAACGTCGACGGCGCCGCCGGCGCACCTCCCCCGTGTCCAGCCCGCGGAGATTCCATGTCCGGCCTGTTCCCCGTCCGCAAGCGCGCCGCCGCCGGCGCCCTCGCGTTCGTCATCGCCCTGATCGCCGCCGACGCCCGCGCTCAGCAGGCGGGCGGCGCAACGACCTCCTTCGAAGAAGAGCTCATCGAGCTGCTCCGCCGCCGCGGCGTCGCCGACGACGCGGAATGCGAGCGACTGCGCGCCCGCGCCGTCGAGATGCGCGAGCGGGCCGACGTCGACCGCGAGACCGCCGCGCGCATCGAAGAGATGACGGCGCGGCTCGCGCAGGATGCGCCGAAAGTCACGCACAAGCGCGGCGCCGGCTTCGGTTTTCAAAGCGCCGACGGGAACTTCTCGTTGACGATCGGCGGACGGTTCCAGGCGCGGATGGAATACGAGTTCCAGGAAAGCCGCGACGACTTCCCGAACTTCCTCACGCCGCGCGTGCGCCTCTGGTTCCGCGGCAAGGCGTTCGATCCGAGGTTGACCTACGATTTTCAGTTCGATCTCGGCGGCGACTTTCCCAAGGGCGGCGTCTCGACCATCAACTTCGTCGGCGACGACGTGCTCGCGCCGGCCGACGTGAACACGGCCCCGGACTCGGTCACGCCGACGTTTTCGGGGGCCGACCAGCTCGCCGAGCTCAAGGACGCGTTCCTGAACTATGAGATCTCGGGCAAGGGTCTGCAGGTGCGGGCCGGCCAGTTCAAGGCGCCGTACTCGCGACACCAGTTGACCTCGGTCGGGCGCCTGTCGTTCGTCGACCGCAGCCCGACCGATCGCTTCTTCGCCGCCGCCCGTCAGAAAGGCGCGATGCTGCACGGGACGTTCGGAGGGGAGAAGGACGATCTCTTCGAGTACGGCGCGGGCGTGTTCGACGGCGAAGGCGAGAACCGCCTCAACGACGACGAAGGCCTGATGTACGCGGCGCGCGCCGTGATCAACCCCTTCGGCGCGACGCCGTATTGGGACGGCGACCTGCGCGCCGACGGCGAACGGGACGCCTTCCGCGCAGCCCTCGGCGTGAACGCCTGGTACCACCAGGAGGACGGACTCGGCGTGAACAACTCCGACGCCTGGTCGATCGGCGCCGACTTCGCCGCGATGTGGCGCGGGTTCTACCTGCTCGCCGAAGCGCACTACCGCGAGACCGATCGCGCCGCGGCGCCGCCTTCCGACCAGGAGCTGGTCGGCTGGTTCGCCCAGCTCTCGTACTTCGTCGTCCCGCAGACCCTCGAGGTCGGCGTGCGTTACGCCGAGGTCGATTGGGAGAATCCGACGACGCAGTCCGCGTCGCGCGAGTACCTCGCGGTGATCGGCTACTACTTCGAGGGCCACGACCTGAAGGCGCAGATCGATTTCGGCCGCGTGGAGAATCGCTTCCTCTCCGCCGCGTCCGTCGACGACGATTGGCGCCTGCGGCTCCAGGTCACCTTGGTGTTCTGACCCGCGCGCGGCGGCGGCGCGGGCCAGGTCCTGCCCGCCGCCCGGCTCGGACATGGCGTCCCGCGCCTCCGACGCCCTTTATCGTGATCTATCGACCGTAGTCGAATAACGATTCGACTATGTCGAACGGCACGTTTCGACTCGGCTACGCCGAAGTCAGGGACGAACTCGCGAGGAGGTTGTCGGAACCGGCGCCCGGGCGCATCCAGCTTCTGGCCGGACCTCGCCAGATGGGGAAGACGACCCTGCTCCTCGAGCTTGTCGAGGGCTACGGCGAAGAGGCGCTCTACGCGGCGGCCGACGGCCCCGATGCGGCGCTTCCCGGATTCTGGGAGCGACTCTGGCTCCGCGCGGACGAGGTGGCGACTCGGAGAGGGCGCGTTCGGCGTGCCGGCGAGCGAGGCGTGCGACGTTCTCGTCGGCGCCGGTTCGTACCCCGGGGCTTTTCCGCTTCGGCGCGATCCTGCGCGATGGACCGCCTACGTGCGCGACGCGATCGTCGAACCCGCCGTCGGACGCGACCTGCTCGCGCTGACGTCGGCGCGCAAGCCGGGGCTGCTGCGTCAGGTGTTCGGCGTCGCGGCGTCCTCGCCTGCGCAGATCGTCTCATTGCAGAAGATCCGGGGACGTCTGCAGGACGCGGGGGCGCTCGAGACCATCTCTCATTACCTGTCTCTGCTCGAAGAAGCCTTCCTCGTCGCGGCGTCGGAGAAGCACTCGACGCGCCCGCTGCGTCGCCGCGCGGCGCCGCCGAAAATCGTTCTCCTCAACAACGCACTCGCGGCGGTCATGGACCGCCCGCGGCGCTCCGGATCGCGCCTCGGATCCGGAACGATGGGGCGCCTGGGTGGAGAACGCCTGTCTCGCGCACGCCTGGAACCGAGGTCAACGCGTGAGCTACCGGCGCGAAGAACCGCTCGAGGTCGACGGGGTGCTCGAGGGAAGCTGGGGCTCCTGGGCGCTCGAGGTGAAGACCGGCGCGATCGGTTCCGGCGACCTCAAGGGGCTGGGTGAATTCGTGCGTCGTCATCCGAGCTATCGGGCGCTCGTCGCCTGCGACGACGAGGCTCGGCCGGTGGTCGAACGAGCCGGGTTCGAGGCGACGTCGTGGCGGGACTTCCTCCTGCACGGGCCTCCGCGTTCCGGGGACCCGGGCCGCCGCGCGCGG
>DASPNK010000155.1:0-3244 GCA_035626575.1 Planctomycetota bacterium
CGGCGGACGCCGTCGACGGCGCCGTCGTCGACGAAGGAGAAGTCGGGCGCGTCCGGGCGCCGCACGACGCGGAAGATCGCGGGCGCGTGGCCGCCTCCCGCCTCCGACGCCTGCCGCGCCGTCAGCTCCGCGACGTGACGCTCGACGCCGCCCGCCGACTCGGGCTCGGAGCGATGGGCGACGTGCAGGATCCGCAGCGCGACGCCCCGCGCCGGAGACGTCACACCTTGCTCCTGAGCCGCCGGTCGAGCCACTCCATCCGGCCCTCGCGGCGCCAACGCACCGACTTCGCCCCGAGGTACTGCGCGAGGTTCTGAGTGAAGGCGTAGAGCGGCAGCTTGAGCGTCCACCAGAGCCGGTAGAGAAGGCCGCGGTCGTCGGACCACACCTCGGGCAGCAGCTGCGCGCAGTACCGGGTCGCGAACCACGGCACCATCCACGCCTTCGGCAGCGTATGCAGTCCGAACAGATCGTGCAGGTTCTGGTGGTCGAGGTAGACGCGCTTGAACTCGTACAGGACCGGCGAGTCGTGGGAGTGGATCACCGTGGCGCCGGGGTCCATCGCGATCTTCCATCCGGCGAGGATCGCCCGCTTCCCCCACTCCACGTCTTCGCCGAACTGGCGTTTCGCGTACGGGATCTCCGCCATCGCCGACTTGCGCACGCAGGACGCGACGTCGTCGAACGCCGCGAGGCGGTAACGGTCGAACGGATGCAGCGAGTCCCACGTCGACCGGTCGGCGAGTTCGCGGATCTCGGGCGGGCCCGCGTCTTTCGTCCAGTCGCGGAGCCGCGCGCGCTGGAACGGATTGCATTCCGGGCGCGGCTTCTGCCGGCAATAGGCGCCCGCGACGCGAGGATCGTCGAAGTTCGCGACGAGGCGCTCCAGCCATCCGTCGTCGGCCGGCTCGGCGTCCTGCGTCAGCAACGCGACGACGTCGCCGCGCGCCTCGGCGACCGCGCGGTTGCGCGTCAGCCCGTGGTTGAACTCGCAGTTCGGGATCTCGAGCAGGCGCACCGACGGACGCCGGCGGACCGCGTCGACCGTGCCGTCCTTCGATCCCGAATCGATCACCAGCACCTCGAACGGAAACGACGTCTTCTGCGCCAGCACCTTGTCGAGGACGGTTTCGAACAGCGGTCCGCCGTTCCACGTGGGGATGAACACCGTGGCGTAGGGCCGGCCTTCTTCGGCCGCGCGGCGGACGGCGGGGCGCGTCGCGACGACGGCGCGGGTCGCTTCCGGGACCGACGCCGGCGTCGCGGCTGCGCCCGTCGACGGCGCGCCGCCCGAGAGCGCGGCATAGAGATCGGCCGTCTCCCGCGCGCACGCGTCCATCGCCCGGGGCGTCGGGACGGACGCGACGAGCGCGCGGTAGGCCTCGAGGTCGTCGGCCAGTTCGCCGAGCCTTTGCGCCAGCGCGTGCGAGTCCCCGGCGCGGAACTTCCGTCCGCCGCGGCCCTCTTCGAAGGCCTCCGCCATCGCGCCGAGGTCGGACGCGAGGACCGGCGCGCCCGCGGCGAACGCCTCGCGAAGCGTGAGACAGAACGACTCCCACCACACCGACGGCACGACGACGAGGTCGAGACCGGCGAGCAGGGTCGGCAGTTCGGCGGGGTCGTACGCCCCGCGGAACCGCACCGCCGCCCCCGGCGGGACTTCGGCCTTCAGGCGGTCGAGGTAGCCCGCGTCCCCGTGGAAACTCGGCGCTTCGCCGAAAACGTCGAGCGACAACCCCGGCCGCGTCGCCGCGGCTTCGAGAAACCCGCGCAGCAGGACGTGCACGCCCTTCGACGGAATGACCGAACCGAGGAAGCCGACGCGGCGCAGTTCGGTCCGCGCGCGGCGCGCGGCGACGAGCGGGGCGAGGTCGAGCCCGTGTTCGACGACGCGGAAGCGCGCCGGGTCCAACCCGAACTCCGCCATCCGGTCGCGGTGAAACCGCGACGGCGCGATCCACGCGTCGCAGCGACGGAGTCGCGCGCGGAGACGGTCGTCGGCGGCGCGCAGGACCTCCGGCGTCAGGTCGAAATGCGGCCAGAGCCGCGCGAGGCAGGGCGCGCACTTCGACCGGTCGAGGACGTCGCACCGCTCGAGCTCGGGCGTGATCCGCTGGCCGCGCGGGCAGACCGTCCAGAAGTCGTGGAGCGTCGCGACCACCCGGGCGCCCTTGTCGCCGGCGCGGTCGAGCACGCCGGTGGAGAGGCACGTGAGGTGATGGACGTGCACCACGTCCGGGGCGAACGCGTCGCGGAAGCGCGCGAAGGCGTCGTCGATGCGCGGGTTCTCGTGGATCCGCTCGAAGCGGTGCGCGTCCCCGAAGTCGTATTTCAGGCGCCGCACCGCGACGCCGTCGACGACTTCGTCGCGCTCGGCGTAGTCCGGGCGCCGCGGATCGCTCTCGCGGCAGAAGACGGCGACCTCGTGGCCCTGACGCCGCAGCGCCTGCGCGAGGTCGCGCGCGTGGATTTCGGTGCCGCCGCGCGCGCCCGGCGGATATCCCGCGGCGACGAAGAGCACCCTCACCGCCCGCGCTCCTTCTTCTCCAGCAACCGGAAGAAGACGGCCTCGGCCGAAGCGACGTCTTCGCGGATGTCGCGCACCGACTCCGGCGCCGGCCGCACCTTCGCCAGCAGCGCGCGGTCGCACGCGAGCCGCCTCAGGACGTCCGCCAGCGCGGCCGCGTCGCCCGCCGGGAAGAGGAAGCCGTTCTCGCCGTCCCGCACCATCTCGGCCATGCCGCCCAGATTCGACGCGACGACCGGAACTCCGGCGAGGAACGCCTCGCTGATGGTGAGCGGCGCGTTCTCCCACCAGAGCGACGGCACGACGAGGACGTCGATCCCGGCGAGCAGCTCCCCCACCCGACGGTTGTCGAAACGGCCGAGCAGCCGCGTCCGCGGGTTGGCGATCCGACGCCGGAGCTCCGCCGTGTAGTCGGGGAAGATCTCGAGGGCGCCGTGCAGGCGGCCTTCGACCGGGGCGTCGGCGAGCCGCTCCAGCGCGTCGACCAGGACGCCGACGCCTTTGTAGGACGAAATCGTTCCGAGGTAGCCGACGCGCAGCAGTTCGGACGGCGTCCGCTCGGCGGCGGCGAAACGCCCGTGATCGTGGCCGTACGGCCACCGCAGCACGCGGTCGGCCGGAACCATCCCCGACTGCACGAAGCGGTCGCGGAGGAACGCGCTGGGCGCCATGAACAGGTCGACGCGGCGAAGCGCGTCGCCGACGTCTTTCAGGCGC
>DASPNK010000156.1:0-9133 GCA_035626575.1 Planctomycetota bacterium
CGCTGCGGCCGGCCTTTTCCAGCAGGACGCACGCGGCGTCGGGATCGACGGTGACGAGCGCGAGGCCCGCCATGAGGTCGCCTTCGCTTCCCGCGAGCGCGTAGCGCACGGTCTCCGCGACGCGGCGCGCGGTCTCTTCGAGGCCCGTGAAGCCGACGATGCGCGCGAGCTGCACGAGGTAGAGCCGCCGGCGCGACGGCGCGCGCTGCACGGCCGCTTCGAGCATTCGGACCGCCCGTTCGTCGCCCGCCGGGGCGCCGCGGCGCGCCTCGCCGGTCTCGCGCATCGCCTCCAGGAAGAGGTCGACCGGGTCGGTCGGCGGCGTCAACGTCGCCGCGATCGCCTGCGCCTCCTCGAAGCGCCCGAGTCCGCGCAACATGTGGACGCGCAGGCGATCGACCGCGGCGGCCGGACCGTGCGACCGACGGAATGCGTCGAGCCGCGCCAGCGCGTCCGCGGCCTTCTCCTGCGACGCCCGCGGGCCGCCGTGCGACGCCGACGCGTGCGCCGCGCCGCAGACGGCTTCCACCGACGCGGGCTCGATCCGCGCCGCATCGTCGAAAGCCGCAAGGGCGGCGTTCACGTCGTCGCCGACCAGCGCGGCGAACCCCTCCTCAAGGCGACGTTCCAGCGCTTCCGCCTTGAGGCTCGCGCGACGCTCCTCGACGAGCGGCCGATTCGCCGCCACCCAGCCGGCGAAGGCCGCAAGGGTCGGAGCGCCGGCCGCCAGCGTGACGAGCAGGGCGGCCGCGGCGGGGCGGCGGCGCGCCCAGCGCGCGAAGCGTCCGACGGCGGAGATCGGTCGCGCGAGGACGGGTTCTCCGAGGCGCGCCCGGCGGAGATCGTCGGCGAGATCGGCCGCCGAGGCGTAGCGGTCGGCGGGCGCCTTGGCCAAAGCCGTCGCGACGACGACGGCGAGGTCCCGCGACACGCGGGGGTTCAAGCGGCGAAGGTCGGGCGGCGCGGCGTGGCGCACCGCGTCGAGGATCGACGCGCGGGTCGGCCCCGCGAACGGACGCGCGCCCGCGAGGCCTTCGAAGAGCATGACGCCGAGGGCGAAGACGTCCGACCGGCGGTCCGTCGCGCGCACGTCGCCCGCGGCCTGCTCCGGCGCCATGTACGCGGGCGTGCCGAGCACGTCGCCGACGGCGGTGATCGGCGCGTCGTCGCCCGCGGCGACGGCGAGCCCGAAATCCAGCACGACCGGCGCGCCGTCGGGCGCGACGATGACGTTGGCGGGCTTCAGATCGCGATGGACGATCCCCGCCTCGTGCGCGGCGTGGACGGCGCGGGCGACGTCTTCGACGAGCCGCGTCGTCTCGAGGGTCTCCGCCGCGTCGGAGACGCGGCCGCCGCGCCGTGCGAAACGCGCCGCCAGCGATTCGCCCGCCACGTAGCGCATCGCGAGGTACGGCGCCCCGTCGACGGTCGCCGCTTCGTACACCGCGCAGACGCCGGGATGGTCGAGCGCCGCGAGGACGCGGGCCTCCTGGGCGAAGCGCGCGAGCGCGCCGTGAGACGCGGCCCACGCGGCGGAGAGCGTCTTGAGCGCGACCCGGCGCCCGAGCCGGGGATCGTGCGCGAGGTACACTGCGCCCTGGCCGCCCCGGCCGAGCAGACGCTCGATCCGGTAGGGCCCGATCGTCGCGGGCGCGGCGCCCTCCGGCGGCGGTCCCGCGGCCGCCGCGCGGGCCTCCAACCTGCGGAACGCGGCCTCGACCGCGCGCTCGAAGCCGGGGTAGTCCGACTGATACTCGGCGAGCGTGCGGCCGACGCCGGAAGCGCGGTCCGCCGCGACGCGGTCGAGAAAGGCGACCGCGACGGCGAGTTCGGCGGCGGTGTCCAAAGCCGGGAAATCTATCGCCGCGCCGGGGGCCGGCGCATACTTCGCCCGTGGACGTTCCAGGCTCCGACCCGCGCGCCGGCGACGCCGAGTGGAGCGTCGTGGTGCGCCGCGCGGCGCGCGGCGACGACCCGGCGCAGGCCGCCCTCGTCGAGCGATTCACTCCGGCGCTGCTCGTGCAGGCGGAACACCGCGTCGGCGCGCCGCTCCGGCGCTTCGTCGACCCCGCCGACGTCGTGGCCGACGTGTGGCTGGTCGCCCTGCGGCGACTGCCGGAGTTCGACCCCGCGGCGGGGCGCGCCGTGCCGACGTTGCTCAACTATCTCGGCACCGTGCTGCTGCGTCGCGTGAGGGACCTCTACGAGCGCCACCTCGAAGGGAAACCCGGCGTGGTCGGCGTCGACGCGGCGCCGGAAGCCGGCGGGCTCGAACTTTCGGCCGCGACGACCGGCGTCGTGACGCGGGTCGTGCGCGCCGAGCGCGCCGCCGCTCTGCGCGCGGCGCTGGAGGACCTCGATCCCCTCGACCGCGCGGTGGTAGTGGTCCGCGCGATCGAGGGGCATCCGAACGCGGTCGCCGCCGCGCTCGTCGGGTTGCAGCCGAATGCGGTGTCGCAGCGGCTGCGCCGGGCGCTCGCCAGGCTCCGCGAGCGGTTGCCGGCGTCGATCTTCGACGATCTTCACGAGGAGTGACTCCGCCGTCGCGCCGCGGGAGACCGCGGCGGCGCCTCGAAGGAGCGCGCCGCCGCAGCCGCCCGGCCGATCAGTGCGTCGTGAAGACGATGGGCGCCGTGACGCCGGTCGGGATGCCGCCGACCAGCGGGACCGTGACCATCGAGATGGTGATGCCCGGCGGAACGCCGCCCGGCAGCTCCGTCATCGACCGTCCCTGCGCGTCGAGCAGCGTGACGAACGGCGGCGTGAAGGACATCATCTGCGCGACGAGGTCGTACGCCGGGATGTCGAGGCCGAAGAACCAGCCGTTCGGGACGTTGCCGGCGCCGAGAGCGATCGCCGTGACGGCGAGGGCGTTCGGCGGACAGCCGATGTTGGCGATGCCGAGCGAGCCGGTCCCGCCGCCGAGCGCGGCGTACGCGCCGACGGTCGGCGCGGGCGTGCGCAGCCCGACGCGCACGTTGTCGAGGTTCCACGACGACACGTCGAACACCCAGACGTCGTCGTCGATCCGGAATCCGAAGCGGACCTGGAAGTTCGGGTTCGCATACGCGCCGATCGGGTGGAGGACGGTGGTCCACTGCGCGTCGAACGTGCCGAAAGTTCCCTGGTCGAACACGCCGACCCACGAGACGCCGTCGAAGACCTCGACCACGCTTGTCATATAGGGCGGGTAATCGGAGTTAAGGAAACGTTCGTAGGCGAGGACGAGGTCGGGGTGCGACGTCGTCGGGATGACCGGGCCGGTCAACCAGTAGAAGTCGTGGAGGTGCTTCGGAGCGTTGCCGCCGATCATGACGCCGGCGACGCCGCCGCCGGGCACGCCGTCCGCATCGACGCCCGGGTCCGGGCTGCCCCACGCCTGCCCGCTCGACGGCGTCGCGCCGCCGATCTGCCACTCCGGGCCCAGCGTCCAGCCCGCGGAGTTGTCGGAGAAATCCTCCTCGAAGTCGGCGACGACGGCCACGTCCGCGAGGACTTTGCCTTCGACGATGCCCCATCCGACCTCGCCGACGCCGATGTCGTCGAGCGTCCCGTCGAAGTAGAGCCGCGCGGCGTCCTGCCCGAAGGCGTCGTCCGGCTGGCCGGGCGCCCACGGCAGATAGGTCGCGGGCGTGCCGTCGTCCCACAGCCACGCGCCTTCGACGACCTCGTCCGAAAGTCCGACGAACGCCGTCGCTCCGAACGGAATCAGCGGCAACACGACGGCGGCGACGAAGCTCGCCTCCGAAGCGTCGGCGAGGCTCGCCAACTTTCCTCCCATCGCCTCCGCCTGCTGCCGCGCCTGGGCGAAGTCGCCGGGGAGCGGGGTGACCGCGTAGCGGCGCCCCGTCGCCGGGTTGTAGATCCCCACGCCCTGCCCGATCGCCTCTCCGGCGAGCGCCGCCGCCAGAATCGCCGCAACCACGCTGAATCGCCGCACCATGTGAAGTCTCCTGAAAAGGCGCGCCGCGCTGCGGCGTCGCCGGGAGACTCATGGGGGCGGGCGACCGATCGGTGACGAGGCTTCCCTGAAACCGCGGCCGACGTCGTCGGCGCCCGAAAGAACCCGCAAACCTCCCAGCGGGTCGGCCCGCGCAGCGCCCCTCACCGCACGGCGGTGAAGACGGAGAGGGGCACTCCCAACGCGACCGTTTCGGACTCCGTCGCGCCCGCCGCCACGATCGCGTCGTAGGCCGCAGGTTGCGCGCGACGGACGACGGTCCACGTCAGCGTCACAACGCGCGACGTAGTGAAGGCGCCGGCCTGGAACCGGCGCAGGACGTCGGGGACGTCTTCCGGCGGAAGGTCCGGGACGACCCACGCGTCGGCGTAGAACGCCGCGGCCCCGACGGAGACCGGCATGAGAAGCAGGGTGTCGTCGTCGGCGACGGCGTTCATGGCGGCGGCGAGGGCGCGTTCCGTGACGGTGTCCGCCTTCCGGACCTCGCGCGCCGCAACCGCGGCCGAGAACGCGGCGCCGGCGACGACGACGACGGTTGCGAGGACGCCCGCTTTCGCTCCCGCCCTGCGGACGAGCTCGACGACCCATGCGGAACCGAGGGTCGCCGCCGCCGCGAACGGGAACGACCAGAAGGGATGCGTGAACGCCTGCGTCTGGAAGATCCCGACGTTGAGCGTCGCCGCCGCGACGCTCGCGACGATGAAGGCGTGAACCGACGGATCGCGGCGCGCGCAGCGGAGCGCCGGAGCGAAGACGCCGAGCAGCCCGGCGAGGAGCGCCGTCGGACCGAAGAGCTTCCGCGCGTAGCCCGCCTGCGCCGCGAGGAACTCCGAAGGACGCCATCCGACGTCGACGGACGCGCTCGCCGACGCTTCGCGCAGGCTTCGGAACGTGTCGACCGAGGCGTCGAGGCCCACCCACGCCGCGCAGAGCGCGAGGTAGGAAAGCGCGCCGACCGTCGCCGCGCCGGCCGTCGCTCGCCACACCGCCAAGCGCGGGACGCGCCGCGAGCGGATCCAGAAGAAGAGGAGGGCGCCCGCCGCGTAGAAGACGCCCTGCCAGTCGATCCATGCGGCGAGCACGAGCAGCACGCCGCACGCGGCGAGCCGCGCGCGACCCGGAGCGTCCGCGTCGAGGCGGAGCCACGCGGCGACGCCGAGGGCGAACGCGGGCGCTTCATAACCCGCCATCGCGCCGTAGACGGTCGTCATGGGCAGCGCAGCGAAGGTCAACGCCGCGACCACGCCCGCGCGGCCGGAAAGGCGCGAGGCGGCGAACCCCGCGCACAACGCGGCCGCGACGGCGCACGACAGCACGGGCAGGACGCGGAGCGCGCGTTCGTTCAGCGTCGTCGCGGCGGCGACCGCCCGCGCCGCCCAGAACGACAACGGCGGGTGATTGAGGTAGATGCGGCCCGACGGAGGGTCGGTCGGCCAGGCGGCGAGGTACGGTTTGCCGCCGCAACGCGCCCACCCGGCGCGATCCCATGTCTTGACGACGACCCCGGCGAATCGGCCGGACACCGTGCCGGCGTAGCCCAGGTCGAAGGGCGCGTCCATCGTCGGCGCATGCCGGGCCAGCGACAGCGCGGCCGCGAGTGCGGCGCAGAGAATCGCCTTGCCCCGCCGTGCCCTCGACGTCGAATCCGACACGGCTGCGATCGTAGCGTCGACGGGATCCGCGGTCGGCTGCGCCCGTGCGCTCGGCGAACCGGTCGAGGCGCGGTACAAGTCCGCCGTGCGCGACGAAGCGGACTTTTTCGCGGAGGTGGATCATCGCTTCCCGTTCGACGACGAAGCGCGGGCGCTGGCCTTACTCGACGAAGGTTGCGCTTTCGGGCCGAACGCAGCGTTCATGGTCGCGTACATCGTCGCCGTCTCCGCGCCGCCGACGCCGGCCGTCGAATTGCGACTGCGTCTGCTCGCCGAGCTGGGACGACGGTTCGTTCATCTGCTCGCCGCGGACGTCCTGGACGCGGCCATGCGGCGCGTCCGCGGAGAGTTCCTCACGGTGCGGGAGGCGACGACTCTGATGGAGCGCATCGCCCCGCATCATGACCAATACAACGCGCTCGCCATCGCCGACGCGGCCTGCGAGGACCACGAAGGCGACGCGCTCGACGCCTTGTACGACCGGATCGTCGCGGACTGGCGCCGCGGCGACGAGCCCTGACCGACGATCCCGAGCGCGGGCGCGCCCCGGTGTCGGGACGCGCCGCCGCGCGATCAAAGGGCGCTGAAGCGATAGACCTCGAACGCGAGCTCGTCCACCGGCAGGCGTCCGCAGAAGGTCCCGTAGAACGTCTGCGTGTCGCTCAACGACGAGCACCCGGTCGGGAGACTCGCGTCGTAGTGGCTGAAATCCTTCCAGGTCGCCCCGTCCCAGCGCTCCACCTTGAAGCCGTTGGGGCCGCTCATTCCGTAGAGCGCGGGATCGAACTGGACGTCGAGGCCCGTCGCAGGGCCGAGGTTGGTGACGAGAAGCCCGACCGTCCCGTCCGCCGCGCTCCACAGGGACGACATGACGTTCGCGGCGCCTCCCGTATGCGACCAGATCCCGACCGGCAGGTCGGCGTCTACAAAGTCGCCTTCCCACGAGTTCGGCAGCGGGCGGAGGCGACGCCCTTCGACGAACGGGCGGTACCCCGACAGGCGGTCATGGATGGCCTTGATCGCAAAGAGAGGGATGGCGTGCGGGTTGGCGAGAAACGGCGCGGTGTTTCCGGGACCGGCCGCGAGGACGTACGAGGCTGCGTCGGCGATCCACGTCTTGTCCCCTTCGATCCGAGGCAGCGAGAGCATTCCGGTCGCGTGGAATGCGACCTGAAGCACGCGCGCCTGGGCGATCATCTCCGCGGCGCCCACAAGCCCCGTCCCGGGGCCGTAATCCGCGAGGAGGGTGTCGTCGATCTGGCTCGGGACGATGTTGAGGCTTCGCTGCAAGTCCCCGTACACGGACGGGAAAAGCCAATAGACGCCGTACGGCTTACCCCAGGCCGCCGTCGTCCCGTGAAGATCGACGACCTGGATCAGGCTCTCCTCGCTGGACTCCGTCATCGTGTATCCGGCGGCGTCGCATTCCGTGATGCTCTCACGGCACTTCGCCGCCATCAGCCGCTTACCCCCGGAGTACTTGCCGTCGTTGCCGCGCGCACAACCGGTGCAGGTCGCGTCCGGCGTCCCGTAGTTCTGGACCTGACCTCCGCCTCCGAAGAAGTCGAAATACCACCCTCGCGGATGGTCGAGACTCGTCCCCGCGTAGTGACGCTTGAGGACGTTCTTCGTCAACTCCGCGACGATGAGATTGCGCGGATCCAGGGCGAGCCACCCGCTGGGCGGAGCGTACGGCGCGTCGACCTGGTTCATGCAGACGTACGGGTAGATGGAGAAGGACCATCCGTCGTAATACGGCCCGCAGGGATCCGGGAACGTGGATGAGAACAGAGCGACGTACGCCGTCGGATCGAAGGGTCCGGCGTCGATGTCCGCGTCCCAGAACAGCGGATTCTCATAAGCCGCGACGTGCCAGCCGTCCGATTGCGCGTCGGACAGCGCCTGTTCGTAGGCCGAATGGGGGGGCAGGAAATCGGGAATATGCTCGTCGAAACCGAACGGCGCGTTGTACCAGCCGTTCCATTTCGTCAGCGGGTCCGTGAACCCGATGAGGGCGTTCAGCGCCTGAAGCTCCGTCGCCCGGACCGGGAACGAGGTGGTCCCGTAGTCGACGTGAAAGGCGGCGGACGCCGCGGTCGGCGACATGTCGGAGGACGTGGCCCAAGGTGCGGACGGCGACCAGGGTCGCGAGGCGCTCGCCCCCCAGGCGCGGTAACGCTCCACCGCGTCGTAGTACCCGAGCCGACCGTCGGGACCGACGCCGGAGAAGACTTCGACGCGCATGAGGTAAGGCTGGACGAAGCCGTTGGCCGCCGTCCGGCCGTTCACCGGCTCGTGAATCCAGGCCCACAGCGCGCTCGTGCCGTCGCCGGTCATCGTGAAGCGCTTCTGGTAGCCGGCGTCGTCTTCGAACATGACGTAGAGCTGGTCGCGGGAGACGGCGTCCCAATACGTCTGAAAGGCCATCGCGCTCGGCATGGGGATCTGCTGGACGACGCCTCCGGTGTTCCACGTCGCGCTCATCGGGTTCTTGAAGACGGCGCCGCCGACGTACCCGTGCGCCGCGAAATCCGAGCTCCCCTTCGACTGGATCTTGAAGCGCGGAGCTTCGATCTCCGCCATCGCGTAGATCGACGTCGACGCCATCGACACCGCGACGTCGACGGTCGTCCCCCCCGCGTACGGAGCGAACGTCAGCGTCGCGGTGAATCCGTAGGTCGGCGCCGAGTAGGTCACGACGTCGCCGGTTCGAGACGCGGTGCAGTTGGCGTTTCCCGGCGAGACCGTCACGAACGAAGCCGACACGTCGTAGAGCGGCGACGCCGGCGCCGTGGTGTCGAGCACGCGGAACTTCACGAGATCTTCGGGCAGGAACGTCCAGCTCACCGTTCCGTTCGTGACGCCGGAGATGTAAGGCCCGAAGGTGGAATGGCTCGACCAGGTGATCGCCATCGGGGACTGAGCCCCTGCGGCCGCGGCGAAGACGCCTGCGGCGACGAGCGCGCGCATACTCATTCCGGTTCCTCTCATGACTCTCATCGCGCCTACCGCGCGGCAGGTCCGCACGTGTCGCGCAGATTAAACGGACGGCGGTCCGCGTGCTGTCGCATGTCCGGAATCCTGAATGAACCGAGCGCGCCCGTGCGGATGTTCACGTCGAGGCCGTCGAATGGATGCGGATCCGCTCGCCGGGTTCGGCGTCCGTGCGATTCACCCGTCGCCGGCGGCGGCCTCGATCGACCGGCCGCCGCACGGCGCCCGCGCGACGTGCGAGGCGGAGCTCGGCCGGATCGGTCGGGCCGCAGTCCGGCGAGCCGTCGTGCAATCTCGCCCGTCGACTTTCCCCGGTCGGGGCGAGGGGGTCGGGTCGCGCGCCGTCGAACCATCAGGGCAGGCAGTCCGGGGACTTCCGCGCGAGGCCGTGAACGAGGGCCGCCCGGCGGCGCTCCGGGCCGTCCGTGAACGGGGCTTCCGCGGCGCCGATTCTTCTTCGGCCGCTGTCGATCCCGCCCCGAGCCGTTCGACCAGCGGGCGTTCGTACAACCACCCCGCAACGGAG
>DASPNK010000157.1:0-6336 GCA_035626575.1 Planctomycetota bacterium
CTTCGACGGCGACGGCGACCCGGATCTGGATCTCCACGGCATCGGGTTTCAGCACGAAACGACGTGGCTCAGGAACAACGCGCGACGGACGCCGGGTTGCGCGGGCGCCGGAGGCGCGATTCCGAGGGCCGTGATCGGGACGGCGACCCTCGGCAACGCCGGGTTCTTCATCGGACTGGAGAACGCCGCGCCCTTCGCCGCGGCGTTCCTGGGCGTCTCCCTGAACGTCGCGTCCTCCGCCGCCTGCACGACCGCGCTCGACCTCGGCGCGCTCGTGGCGCCCACGCCGACGTTCGGGTGGGGGACGACGAACGCGGCGGGCGCGTTGACGATCACGGTTCCGTTGCCGTCGTCGCCGGTATGGTCGGGTACGTCCGCGGTGATTCAGTGGGGCGTGATCGACGGCGCCGGGGCGTCCTTGATCGCGGGGCTTTCGATGGCGTTGAGCGACGCACGCGTCGTCCTCATGGGGCCGTGACGTGGCCCGCACCCTGAAGCGGCGAGTGAGCGGCGCCGCCGCGCGCGCCGCGCTTTGGTGCCTGGCGGCGACCTCGACCGCCGCAGCGCAGACGGTGTCGAGCTTCGAGCTGTCTCTGCCCGGAAACCTGCCGTCGAACGCGACCGACCCCGGCGGCTGGGAGCGTTTCTCCGGAGTCGGCGTGGTCGCACCGTGGGGCCCGCTCGCGCAGGGGTCCTCCGGATTCCCGACATCGGGGTCCCGGTGGGCCGTCGTCGAAACGACCGGCACCGGGTCGGCGCCGCCCCCGGTGTTCGGGTCGGGCGTCGCCCCCGCGCTCCCGTTACCGCCCGGCACGTCGGCTCGCCTTCGAAAACAAGTCGTCGTGCCCGCTCCGGCCGGCGCCGCGCCGGTGCAGATCCGATTCGACTGGACCGCCGTGAGCGTCGAGCCGGGACCCCACGGGATCTGGCAGGTCCTGGGGCAGTTCAACGATTTCTTCACCGTCGATCTGACGGACGCGGCGGGCGTTCGCGTGCTTTCGCTGCTCTACGCCGACATGGCCCGGTTCCCCTTCCAGACGCCGCAGCCGGCGGTGACGCCGCCCTCCACTGGCGTCCTTCCCTGGCCGCTGATCGCCGTCGCCGAGTTCGCGCCGGCGCTGACGCCGAAAACGACGGTAGTCACCGTGCCCTCGGCGCTGGCCGGGCAGACGCTCTACTTCGAGATCAACCTCGCCAACGCGCTCGACGCCTCCTTCGACATGTGGATGTGGATCGACGACGTCCGGTTCCTCAACGGCGCGCCGCCGCCCCTGTCGATCGCGATGTCTCAGCCCCTCGGCCCGGGGACGTTTCGCCTGACGAACCAAGGCCGGACCGTCGGCGCCGAGAGCTTCAACGTCCTGAGCCTCGAGCCGGCGCCGAACGGCTTGGGCAGCGGCCCCTATCTCGGCCTGCATGCGTCGTCGACCGCTCCGCTGCTGTTTCAGGTCCAGGCGCCGCTCGGGACGGTTCCCTTCCATTTCACGGCGGGCGCCGACGAGTTCCTGTTCGAGATCGCCTGCGCGGTCCCCGCCGGCCTCGTCGTCGAAGCCGTCGCTTTCGACATCCTTCCCGGCGGCGCCGGCTTCGCCGTGTCGCCGACGGCCGCGCTCGTCACTCAATAGGGGCCCGCCCGCGTGCGCTCAACGCGGGCGCGCGGAAGCGGGGTCGAGCCAGGGCGTGCCGTCGCCGGCCGGGGCGCGTGCGGCGACGAGGACGCGGAGCGCGGCTTCGACGTCGTCGCGGGGGCCGATCGGCAGGAGGAAGGCGCGCACCCGCCCGGCGGCGTCGCGGGGCGCGGCGAGCCGTTCGAGGGCGACGCGCACGTCCAAATCGTCGGACGCGTCGATCGGAAGTCGCACGCTGGTCGCGCCGACGTCGTCGGCCAGCGCGCGCACCGCCGTCTCCCAACGGGCGGGGGCAGGAAGATCTGCGTCCGCCTCGTGGAAGCGTTCGACGACGCGCGCCCACGGCGCCCTTTCGGTCACCGCGCCGCAGCGCGCGAGGAGGCGTTCGTCGTCCTCGAGCGCCGCCGGTGGCGGGCCACCGGGCGGATCGATTTCGAGGTGGACGTGGCGCCGGAGGTCGTTCGCGAAGCGGACGACGTGGCGAACGCCGCCGGACTGCGCCACGACCTCCGGCAGGACGGCGAGGAGCGCCTCCGACGGAGGTTCGCCGAATGCCGTGATCGGATGAACGACGAGAACCCGTTCGATCGCCAGCGCGGCGCGTCGGGCGGCGTCGGACGCGGCGGTCGACCCGCGGGGCAGGAGCGCGTCGCTCGCTGCGATCACGATCGGTAGACCCGGGGTCGCGACCATCTCGAGGTAGCGCGCAAGCGCCGCCACGTCGCGTTCAGCGACCTCGTCCACGACGAGGAACGCCATGACGTTCACGCCGACCTCCAGGGGCAGATGCGTGCTGCGCCGCGCGGACGCCCGGTCGATCGCCAGCCGTTCGTCGGGGTGGTACGGCGCGCCGCCGACGACGACGCCGATCCCCGCCGCGCGCAACGCGTCGCGCACCCGGTCCTGCAGCTCGCAGGCGGCGAAGCGAAAGAGTGCGTCGGCGCGCCGTTTCTCGGCGACGATGGTGATGACTCCGACGTCGGATCTCACGCCGTCGAAGGTAACGCGCGGCGCCGAAGGAGTCGCTGCGCCGGAGGCGTCGAAAGGCGCCGCTGCGGCCGGCGTGTCCGTCGGCGGGTCGCACCGTGCGCCGCTTCGGTTCTCCACGCGGCGGCCGTGCTCGCGTCGCGACGCGTCGTCGCCGACGCGACTGGACGGGACTCCATGGCGCAGACGCAGCTGAATTGCGCGCGATTTCGCGCGAGCGTCGTGCGATCCGCCTCGTTGCGGCCCGGGCCGGATCGTCGTCGCGACCTTGCACGGCTCGCGGCGGGCCGAAAGCGCGACATCGCGCCGCGGCACGCTCGTCGCTTCCTTGGCCGCGATGCATCGTCCCTTACCGAAACCAGGGACCGCCGCGGTTCTCCTCTTCGCAGCCGCGCAGGCGCCCGCGCAATCGCTCGCCTTCGCCGGGCCCGTCCTCTACGGCGACTTGAGCCTCGGGGGCGGGGAGATCGTCATGGATCTCGACGGGGACGGGCGGGACGACGTGGTCGAGGTCGTCGCCGGTCTGCCGTACAAGTATCGACTCGCCAATCCGGACGGCACCCTACGGCCGAAGTGTTCGGCGCCGTCGGCGCCTTCCGCCGACGGCTGGGCCGCCTGGCCCCTCGTCTCCGTCGGTGGCGGCGTGCACGCGGTGACGTACGACCCGGCGTCGCAGATCCTGCGTTTCGCGTCCATCTCGGAGACCGTCGGGACGCTCTCCGATCCGTTGTCGGTCACTGTGTCGTTCGTGAATGCGCCTGGGCCGGGAGGTGCGACGGCGACGTCCACGGTCGCGCGCGGCGACGTCGTCTACGCCGCGACTTCGCAGCCGCCCGGCTTCCTCGCGTTTCGCGTCGGGGCGGGTGCGACGACCGCCGCGCCTGTGGACCTTCTCAGCACGCACGCCTTCGTTTCGGCGACGCCGCCGCTCGCGAATCCGCCCAAGCTCCACGCTTCCGATTTCGACGGCGACGGCTTGGACGACGTCGTCCTGGAACACGTCGGAGGCTGGCCGCATCCCACGTCGGCGACCCTGGAGTTCGCCTTCGGCGTCCCGGGGGGCGGCTTCACCGCCAACGCCGGGCAGCCATCGGTTCCCCTGCCCGGGCTGGGTCCCGTTTTCTTCGGCGACGTCGACAACGACGGCGTTCGCGAGTTGCTTCACGGGGTTTTCGGCGCCTTCACCGTCTATGACGCGATCGGCCCGAACGGGTCGGGCGGGATCGCGATCACCAGTACGCCGTTCGCGCTCGCGGGCTTCACCGGTTGGTGCGCAGGCGATCTGGACGGCGACGGCGACGACGACGTCGCAGGCACGATGGGCGGCGCCGTCCGGTTCCTGCGCGGAGGCGGCGTCGGCCTCGTCCTCGACTCCCTCGTGATCCCGGCGCCGACCGCACTCCCGCCCGGAGGAGTCCGGCGCGCGGACCTCGACGGCGACGGCCGTCCGGATCTCGTCGTCGAGTTCGCATTCGGCGGACGCGCCGCTTTCCTGAACCAGACCGGTCTCGCGTCCGCGCCGCAGCGACCGGGCACCGGCGACGGCGTCGTGCTGACCTCCGTCGCGGCGGCGGCGGGCGCCACGCCGGGACCGTCGACCGGCGGCGTTCACTTCGAGACGAAGGAGGCGTTCGCGGGCGGGACGATCCGTTTCGACGTCGCGGCGCCCGCGTTCGGAGCCGGGACGCTCGTCTACCTGATCGGCGACCTGTTTCCCTGGGAGGTTCCACTCCCGCCTTTCCTTCCCGGCATCTGGACGTCGGGAGCGCCGCCGCTCGTCGCGGCGGGCCTGCTGGACGCCGCCGGCGCGACGAGTTTCGTCGTGCCGGTTCCCGCGGGATTGACCGTCCGGATCGCCTCCGTCTGGCAAGCCGTGATCGGCTCGCCCGCGGCGACGAACGGCATGTACGCCGCCTCGAACGCCCACGAGCTGCAGATCTGAACGCGACGCCCGCGCGGACGCCGCGCCGCTCAGCCCGCGAGGAGTTGCGGCGTGGCGAGCTCGGCGTACAGGCCGCCGCGGGCCATCAGGTCGTCGTGGCGTCCGCGCTCGACGATGCGGCCTTTGTCGAGTACGAGGATGAGGTCGGCGTGGCGGACCGTGCTCAGGCGATGGGCGACGACGAACGCGGTGCGGCCTCGCAGCAGCCGCGCGAGCGCGCTCTGGACGCGCCGCTCCGCTTCCGAGTCGAGCCACGCCGTCGCTTCGTCGAGGACGATGAGGCGCGGGTCGCGCAGCAGCTCGCGCGCGATCGACAGGCGCTGACGTTGACCGGCGGAGAGACGCACGCCTCGGTCGCCGAGCTTCGTGTCGTAGCCCTGCGGCAGGGCGGCGAGGAATTCATGCGCGTCGGCGGCTTCGGCGGCGGCGCGGATCCGGTCGGGCGTCGCGTCGGGGTCGCCGTAGGCGAGGTTCTCCGCGGCGGTGCGGTTGAACAGGAAGACGTCCTGCGACACCACGCCGATGCGCTTGCGAAGCTCGATGACGTCGTAGTCCGAAAGCGGACGTCCGTCGAGCAGGATGCGTCCGGACCACGGTTCGTGGAAGCGGGGGAGAAGCGCGGCGAGGGTCGACTTGCCGGCGCCGCTGCGGCCCACGAGCGCGACGGTCTCGCCGGCGCGCGCTTCGAACGAGACGTCGAACAGCACCTGCTCGCCGCCCGCGTCGCGCGGCCCGTAGCCGAAGTCCACGTGCTCGAAGACGACGTCGCCGCGCAGCGTCGCCGGAACGTAGCGGCCCGTGGGCTGGCGATCGATCGCGGTCTGGTCGAGGACCTCGACGACCCGCTCCAGCGCGGCGATCGAGCGCTGAAACGACGGATTCATGGCGCCGAGGCGGTGCACGGCGTCGAACATCTGCCCGAACAGTCCGAACGCGGCGAAGAGGTCGCCCTGCGTCATCTCGCCGCGGGCGATGCGCGCCGCGCCGAACAGAAGCAACCCGGTCGAGAAGATCCCTCCGAGGACAATCGACGGATGCCCGCTCCACAGTCCGAAGAGATCGCGCCCGAGCGACGTGCGGATGACGGCGCCGAGCGCCCGCGCATAACGGCGCGCCTCCCGGGACTCCGCCGCCGCGCCGCGCACCGTCGCCGCGCCGGTCACCGCCTGCTGGAGATCGTCGCTCATCGCCTCGACGGCGGCGCCCACGGCGGCGCTGCGACGGCGCAGCGGCCGGTTGAAGAACGCCTGCAGGCCGAGGAGGAACGCGGCGCCGAGCAGTCCGTAGACCGCGAGCGGCGGTTCGAGCGCCAGCAGAATGGTCGCGGAGACGAGCGCCTGGATCGCCGCCGCCGTCGCCGCGGCGAAGTGATCGCCGGTGACGCCGCCGAGCTGCTGGACGTCGTCGGCGAGCCGGGACGTCCATTGGCCGGCGCCGCGCGCCGACCAGGCGCCGAGACGGAGCCTCTGGAAACGGCGGAACAGATCCAGCCGCAGGCGCTGGATCATCCGATGGTGGAACAGCGTGGTCGCGTAGCCGCGTCCGGTGGCGAACCACGCTTCGACCACGATGAGCGCGGCGAAGACCAGCGCGAGCCGCCCGAGCAGCGCGAGATCGCCGCGCGGGACGGCGTCGTCGAACACGCGCTTCACGAGGAACGGCCGCGCCCACGCGAGCGGCAACCCGAGCACGAGCCCGCCCGCGATCACCCACAAATAGCGGCGATAGGGCCGCGTGTACGGCCGTAGCCGGGCGAGCAGCGCGACGATGCCCGCGGAC
>DASPNK010000158.1:0-10096 GCA_035626575.1 Planctomycetota bacterium
TGCTGTTCGCCTCGCCGGGCCCGTCGCCCACGCCGATCCCGGTCGGAGCGTGGGGCGCGGTGTTCCTCGAACCGACGACCGCCGTCGCCGTCCTCGCCGGCGCCTTCGACGCCTCGGGCGCCGCCGCGCCGGCGTTCGTCGTGCCCGCCGCGCCGGGGCTGGTCGGGCTCTCGCTCTGGTGGCAGGCCGCGCTTCCCGCCGAGCTGCGCCTCACGGGCGCCGAAGAGACGCCCGTCCTCGGGCCCTGAAGACGGCCGTCGCGACGCGCGCCGCGCGGCGCGACGGGAGGCTCACTGCGCGGCCGCGGCCGACGACGGCTGCGACGCGCCGACCACGACCACGTTGTCGCGGTAGCTCTGGAGCGGCGCGACGGAGATGTTGCGCTTCTTCTTCGCTTCGATCGCCGAGATGGCGGCCGCGGCGCCGGCGAGCGTCGTAATGCAGGGGATGCCCTGGGCGACGGCGAGGCCGCGGATCTTCGACTCGTCGGTACGAGGGCCTTTGCCCGACGGCGTATTGATCACCAGCTTCACCTCGCGGTTCTTGAGGTAGTCGGTGATGTTGGGCCGCCCTTCGGCGATCTTCCGCACCCGGAGCGCGGGGATGCCGTAGCGCTCGAGGATCTTCCACGTGCCGCCGGTGGCGAGGATCTTCAGGCCGAGATGATCGACGCGCTGCGCGATCGAGACGATCTCGCGCTTGTCCGCGTCTTTCACCGAGATGAAGACCAGCCCTTCTTCGGGAAGTCGGTTGCCGCACGCCTCGTGGGCCTTGGCGAACGCGCGGCCGATGTGCTGGTCGAGACCCATCGCTTCGCCCGTGGACCGCATCTCGGGGCCGAGGATGATGTCGCACCCCGGGAACTTGCTGAACGGAAAGACCGGCTGCTTCACGCCGGTGTGCTTCGGCGCCACTTCGTCGACGAAGCCGAGGTCCGCCAGCTTCTCGCCGGCCATCACGCGCGCCGCGATCTTCGCCAGCGGCTTGCCGATCGCCTTCGACACGAACGGGACCGTCCGCGAGGCGCGCGGGTTGACCTCGAGGATGTAGACCGCGTCGCCGCGCACGGCGAACTGCACGTTCATCAGCCCGCGCACCGACAGCGCGCGCGCGAGCTTCTTCGTCGCCGAGCGGATCTCCTCCAGCGCGCGGTCGCCGAGGGTGTGCGGCGGAATGACGCAGGTGGAGTCGCCGGAGTGGACGCCGGCCTCCTCGATGTGCTCCATGATGCCGCCGATCACCTCGCGCTCGCCGTCGGCGAGGCAGTCGACGTCGACCTCGATGGCGTGCTCGAGGTAGTGGTCGACGAGGACCGGGCGGTCTTCGCTGACGAAGGAGGCGGCCGCCATGTAGCGGCGCACGCCCGCTTCGTCGTAGGCGATCTCCATGGCGCGGCCGCCGAGGACGTAGCTCGGCCGGAGCAGCACGGGGAATCCGATCTGCAACGCGACGCGGACCGCCTCCTCCGGATCGCGGGCGACGCCGCCGGGCGGCTGCCGGAGGCCGAGCTGCGACACCAGAGCGTTGAAGCGCTCGCGGTCTTCGGCGAGGTCGATCGACTCCGGGCTGGTGCCGATGATCGGCGCGCCGGCCTTCTCGAGCCCGCGGGCGAGGTTGAGCGGCGTCTGCCCGCCGAGCTGCACGATCACCCCGACCGGCTTCTCCTTGTCGATGATGTTCAGCACGTCTTCGTGCGTGAGCGGCTCGAAGTAGAGGCGGTCGGAGGTGTCGTAGTCGGTCGACACCGTCTCGGGATTCGAGTTGACCATGATGGTCTCGTATCCCGCCTCGCGGAGGGCCTGCACCGCGTGCACGCAGCAGTAGTCGAACTCGATCCCCTGCCCGATGCGGTTCGGTCCCGAGCCGAGGATCATGATCGACGGGCGCGTCGCAGGGCGGACCTCGTCCTCGTCTTCGTAGCAGGAGTAGTAGTACGGCGTGAACGCCTCGAACTCGGCGGCGCACGTGTCGACGAGCTTGTAGACCGGCAGCACGCCGAGCGCCTTCCGGCGCGCGCGCACCGCGTCGGCGGTCGTCCTCCACGCCCGGGCGAGCTGCGCGTCGGAGAAGCCGTTGCGCTTGAAGCGGCGCAGGTCGTCGGCCGCGACCGCGTCGAGCGACGCGATCGCGAGGATTTCGCGTTCGAGCCGCACCAGTTCGTTCAGCTGCGCGGCGAACCAGGGATCGATGAGGCTCGCCGAAGTCACCTCTTCGACGCTCGCGCCGGCGTGGATGGCGAGCCGCAGGTCGGAGAGGCGGTCCTCGTCGGGCACGCCGATCTTCACCAGCAGCCCTTCCTTGTCGAGCGCGGCGCCCGCGAGCACCGGGTCGTTCTTCGAGAGGCCGAAGCCGTCGCGGCCGGTTTCGAGGCTGCGGAAGGCCTTCTGGAGCGCTTCGCGGAACGTGCGCCCGATGGCCATCACTTCGCCCACCGACTTCATCTGCGTGGTGAGCGTGCGGTCGGCCTCGGGGAACTTCTGGAAGGCCCACTTCGGCGCCTTCACCACGCAGTAGTCGATGGTCGGCTCGAAAGACGCGGGCGTGACGCGCGTGATGTCGTTGCGGAGCTCGTCGAGCGTGTAGCCCACGGCGAGCTTGGCCGCGATCTTGGCGATCGGATACCCGGTGGCCTTGGAGGCGAGCGCCGACGACCGCGACACGCGAGGGTTCATTTCGATCACCGTCATGCGACCCGTGCGGGGGTCGACGGCGAACTGGATGTTGGACCCGCCCGTCTCGACGCCGATCTCGCGGATGATGCGCAGCGCGGCGTCGCGCATGAACTGGTATTCGCGGTCGGTGAGCGTCTGCGCCGGCGCCACGGTCACCGAGTCGCCGGTGTGCACGCCCATCGGGTCGAGGTTCTCGATGGCGCACACGATGACCACGTTGTCCTTGCGGTCCCGCATCACCTCGAGCTCGTACTCCTTCCAGCCGACGACCGACTCCTCGACGAGGATCTCGCTCACCGGCGACAGCTCGAGGCCGCGCGACGCGATGGCCTCGAACTCCTCCTGGTTGTAGGCGATGCCGCCGCCCGAGCCGCCGAGGGTGAAGGCCGGCCGGATGACGCAGGGAAGCCCGAGCTGCTCGCGGACCCGACGCGCCTCGTCGAGGGTGTGCGCGAGGCCGGAGCGCGGCACGTCGAGGCCGATGCGGGCCATCGCGCGCTTGAACTCCTCGCGGCTCTCCGCGGTGCGGATGACCTTCGCGTCGGCGCCGATCATCTTCACCCCGTACCGGTCGAGGACGCCCTTTTCGGCCAGCTCGAAGGCGACGTTCAGCGCGGTCTGCCCGCCGAGCGTCGGCAGGACGGCGTCGGGCCGCTCCAGCGCGATGACCTTCTCGACGTACTCCGGCGTGATCGGCTCGACGTAGGTGGCGTCGGCCAGGTCGGGGTCGGTCATGATCGTCGCGGGGTTGGAGTTGACGAGGACGACCCGATAGCCCTCCTCCTTCAACGCCTTCACCGCCTGGGTGCCGGAGTAGTCGAACTCGCAGGCCTGCCCGATGACGATCGGCCCGGACCCGATGATCAGGATGGAACGCAGGTCGTCGCGCTTCGGCATGCGTGAAACCTTGCGCCGCGGGGAGCTCTGGGCGTCGCGCGGGCGGCGCCGGTCGCGGGGCCGGGGATCATGCGCGGCGCGCCCCGTCGCCGCAAGGAGGCGAGGCGCGCCGCGGGCCCGCGGTCAGAAGGCGGAGAGCTCCCGCTCCACGTCGGCGCGCTCCGCGGCGTGCTCGGGGCCTTCGAGGAGGTCGCGGAGCCGCTCGAGGGCCATGCGCCGGTAGCGCGGGGTGGTCATGCGCCCGAGCGCGCCGCCCGCGCGGTCGGCCGGGACGGCGAACGGCAACCGGCGCCCTTCGCGCAGGAGATCGCGCGCCTCGTCGACGCGCCCTTCGAGGGCGGCCGCGTGCGCGCCGAACAGCAGCGCGGGGAGCCGACGCACGCCGTAAGCCGCCGCCGATCGCACCGCCTGCATGAAGTCGCGCTCCGCCTGCGGCGCCAGAGGCGGGTCGAGCTCGCGCGCCAGCGTCAGGCGGAGATGGAGGAACTCGACCAGGTACCAGTAGTCGAAGCGATCGGGCGTCAGGCCCTGCGCCGGATCCCGGTAGCGGCCGCCGACGTCGCTCCACGTCTCCTGCAACGCGGCGAGCGCCGCCTTCCGGTCGCCCAGAGCGGCGGAGGCGACGCCGGCCCAGCCCTTCAGCAACGCGTCCGGGAGATGCGAAAGGTCGGCCTTCGGCGCAAAGGCGCGGATCTCCGCGCCTCCGCGCTCGAAGTCGCCCGCCTGCACGAGGAGCGCGCCGATGCGCGTCCGCGCGAGGGCCTCCTCCTCGACGGCGAGGCCCGCCTTCAGGCCGAGGTCGAGGGCGGCTTCGCGGAGCGCGACCGATTCGCGAAGGTCGCCGACCGTCGCCGTGGCTTCGGCGTAGTGCTCCATGATGCGGCCGAAGGCGTCGAGGAGGCGGCGCGTGCGCGGGTCGTCGGGCGAGAGGTCGCGCAGTTGCGCGAGGTCGACCGGCACGCTGGTCTCCGTCAGCTTGTGGACGATCGCGCGGTAGGCGGCGTCGCGCGGTCGCTCGCCGAGCGCCCGCAGGTCGGCGAGGTCGCGCTCCAGCTTCTCGGCGACCGCGAAGTACTTCGGGTCCTGCGCGCCGGGCGCCAGACCGGCCGCGGGCATCCGGATCGCAAGCCCCGCCACCAGCGCGCTGAGCCGCCGCGGCGCGAGGCACGGCGCGCCCGCGTCGAGCAGCCGGCGTGCGCGGATCGCCGCGCCGACGACGCCCGGCTCCGTCGCCGGCATGTCGAGCGCGAACAGCGCGAGGCGCGCCGGGTCGGTCTCCCGCTCGAGGTCGGGCCGCTGCTCCACGCCGATCCGCGGGAGGCGGAGCGCCGCGGCCCGCTCGGCGAGCCACGGCGCGCGGTCGCGCGCGGCCAGAGACGCCAGCGCCAGCGCGCCGAGCGCGAAGCCGGCGAGAGCCGCGCGTGCGGCGGGCGTGCCGGCGACGGAAAGCGCGACCGCGAGCGTCGGAACGTACGGCGCCAGCGTCGCCACGGCGGCGCGCGGGGATCCCGGGACGTACTCCGGCGTGAAGACCGCGAGGCCGACGGCGATCGCCGCCGACGCGGCGACGGACGCCGCGGCGCGACGGACGCCCGCGAGCATCATCGCGGCGCCCATCGCGAGCGCGTGCCCCGCGAGCCCCGCGAAGAGGCGCGTCGACGGAAGGAGGCCCTCGTGGCCGGTCGCGACGTCGAGCCGGGGGTCGGTCGCGTACGCCAGCGACGGCGCCTCCGCCCAGGCGCGAAGCCCCGCGCGGACGCGTCCGCCGGCGCCGCCCAGCGCGGCGTCGACCTCGTCGCGCGCCTCCGCGCCGCCGGGAGGCGGGACGTCGAGGCGGATCCACGACGCCCAGCCGGGGGCGACGAGCCACAGCGCGACGGCCGCCGCCGCGGCGGGGGCGTGGGCCTTGAGGCCGACGCGTCGCGTCCAGAGGAAGCCGGCGGCGTACGCCGCAAGGGCCGCGGCGCCGACCGCGGCGCACGCGACGTACGGCGTGCGACCGCGGCCCGGGATCGGCGGGACGTCGGCGCGGTCGCCGCCGAGATACGGGCGCAGCGAGATGCGCGGGAACCCGAAGGCGTCGGCGGCGCGGTGCTCGAAAGCGAGGGGCAGCGCGGCGCCCCCGAGCGCGACGGCGAACGCGAGGATCAGGGCGGTGCGCCCGCGAGGCGCGGAGCTCCCGGCGGCTTCAGGTGACGGCATGGCGTGGGATCGCCGCGTGCGTCGCGGCGGCGCGCGAGGGACGCCGCGGCGCCGTGGCGCGGCGGAGGCGGATGTTATCAACGGGCGCCATGGGCGCTGCGAACGCGGACGACGACGTCGGCGGGCTGTTCGGACGCATCCGGCGGCGCGCCGAGCCGCGGCTCGACCTGCCCGCGCTTTTCGGCGACGCGCGCTGCACCGCGCCGCGCCTCACCTACCGCGAGCTGTTCCGGCGGGTCGAGACCGCCGCGGCGGGCTTCCTCGACCTCGGCGTGCGGGCCGGCGACCGCGTCGGCGTCGTGGCCGAGAACTTCGACCTGTGGATGGTCTGCGACCTGGCGCTGCTCTCCCTCGGCGCGGTCACGGTCCCCCGGGGCGGCGACGCGGGGGACGACGAGATCGTCTTCTGCCTCGGCCACGCCGAATGCCGCTTCGCGGTGTTCGAGACCGGGGCGCTGCACGACCGGGCGCGCCCGCGTCTGCCGGGTCTCGAGGCGTGCGTGATCCTGCGCGGCGCCGCCGACGGCGCCGTCTCCTGGGAGGTTCTTTCCGAACGCGGCGCCGCGCGCCTCGCGCGCGGCGGCGACGCGGAGTTGCGCGAGCGCCTCGAAGCGGTCCGCTCCGACGACCTCGCGACGATCGTCTACACCTCGGGGACCACCGGGAACCCGAAGGGCGTGATGCTCGCCCACGGCAACATCCTCCATAACCTGCGCGCGCTCCCGCAGCTGTTCGACTTCCGGCCGGGAATGAAGTTCGTCTCGTTCCTGCCGACCTGGCACACGTTCGAGCGGACGGTCGAGTACGTCGTGCTCGACAACGGCCTCGAACTGCACTACAGCTCGAAGCGCACGCTCAAGGCCGACCTGACCCGCGTCGCGCCCGATTTTCTGGTCGGCGTCCCCCGCGTCTGGGAGACCTTCTTCCAGGGCGTGCTGCAGGCGCTCGAAAAGGCGCCGCCGCGCCGGAAGGCGTTCGCCGAGCGCCTGCTGGCGGCGAGCCGCACCTACCACCGGCTGCTGCGACGGGCCCGCGGCCGCGCGCTCGAGCGGGACGGTCGCGTCGCGCGGCCGTCGTGGACGGCGCAGATCGGCCTCCGCCTCGGCGCGTTCACCGCGTTCCCCGGGGAATGGCTCGCGCGCCGCACGGTGTACGCGAAGCTCAAGGCGGCGCTCGGCGGGCGCCTCGCCATCTGCATCTCCGGCGGCGGCCCGCTGCCTCCGGAGGTCGAGGACTTCTTCCTCCGCGCGGGACTGCCCTTCTACAACGGTTACGGGCTGACCGAGACCGCCCCGGTGGCCTGCGTCCGCACGCCGGACCGGAACATCGCGGGGACCATCGGGCGGCCGCTTCCCGAAACGGAGATTCGCATCGTCGGCGACGACGGGCGCGACCTCGGCCGGCTGAAGAAAGGCGTGATCCAGATCCGCGGACCCCAGGTGATGCGCGGGTACTGGCGGAACGAGCGCGCCACCGCGGCGTGCCTGACGCCCGACGGCTGGTTCGACACCGGCGACGTCGGCCTGCTCACCGACGAGGGCGACGTGGTGATCACCGGCCGCGCCAAGGACACCATCGTGCTTCGCGGCGGCGAGAACGTGGAACCGGAGAACATCGAGACCGCCCTTTCGGCGTCGCCGGTCATCCTCGACGTGGTGGTCGTCGGGCACGCCCAGAAGGCCCTCGGCGCGCTCATCGTCCCCGACTGGGACGTCGTCCGCGCCCGGCGCCCCGGTCTGCCGCAGGCGGCGCCCGAAGCCCTTGCGGACCGACCGGAGGTCGCCGAGCTGCTGCGCGCGGAGGTCTCCGCCCTGATCTGCCGCGAACGCGGCTTCCGCGTCTTCGAATGCGTGACGAAGGTGTGCTGCCTTCCGCGTCCGTTCTCGCCGGAGGAGGGCACGCTGACGCACACGCTGAAGAAGCGCCGCAACGTCATCGAAGAGCGCTTCGCCGACCGGATCCGCGCCCTCTTCGACGACTGACGCCGCCGCGTCGAACGCCGATCGCAGAGCGCCCGTTCGCCGCCCGGGACGGCGAGCGCGGAAGCGCAGATCCGCACGCCCCGCGAAGCCGAGCTCGGGAGCGCAGGTTCGCACGCCCCGCGAAGCGGCGCGACGACCCTGGTTCGCCGATCTTCGGCCGTCGCGTCCCTCCAGCCCGTCCCCGCAACGAAGAACGCCCGCAGCCGGAGCTGCGGGCGTTCTTCGTTGCGGGCGCGCACGGCGCCCGCCGGGACGGCCCTCCGCGCCGAAGCGCGGCGGTTACTTCGCGGCCGCGGCCTTGCCGCGCGCGGGCTTCTTCGCCGCGTCTTCCGCGGGCGCGGTCTCGACCTCGGGCCGCGGCAGATCGACGAATTCGATGAGCGAGCGCGGGCCGTTGTCGCCGAGCCGGTTCTTCGACAGGCGCAGGATGCGCGTGTAGCCGCCGTTCCGCGCCTTGAAGTGCGGCCCGATGACGTCGAAGAGGTGCGCGACGAGGTCGCGGTCCTTCATGTGCACCAGCACGCGACGCACGTTCGCCAGCGACTTCTCGCGGGAGAGCGTGACGATGCGCTCGATGAAGGGCCGGTACTCCTTGGCCTTCGCCGTGGTGGTGATGATGCGATGGTGGCGCACGATCGCCCGCAGCAGGTTCCGCCCCAGCGCCGTACGGTGCGCCGAGGTCCTGCCGAGACGCCGCCCCCTGACCCGATGCCGCATGATGCTCTGTCTCCGAAACGAGGGCGGGCGATCAGTCCTCGGCGTCGACGCCCGCGTCGTCCGCGGGATCGGCGTCGTCGTCGCGCAGCCTGAGACCCAGTTCCGCCAGCTTCTGGCGGATCTCGGTCAACGTGTTCTTGCCGAAATTCCGCACCTGCAGGAGCTCTTCGGGCGACCGCGCCACGAGGTCCCCGACGGTGTAGATCTTCTCGCTCTCCAGGCAGTTGCCGGCGCGCACCGAAAGCGCCAGCTCGACGATCGGCTTGGCGAGCATCGCGTCGGTCGAGGTCGCCGCGTCGACGGCGCGGGCCGCCGGGTCTCCGACGGGGAGCTCGCCTCCCAGGGCGCCGAACGACACCAGCGGATTCAGGCACTTGCGGTAGATCTTCGACGCCTCGGCCAGCGCCTCTTCGGGCCGGATCGAGCCGTCGGTCCAGATCTCCAGCATGAGCCGGTCGTAGTCGGTGAGTTTTCCGACGCGGGTGTCCTGCGTCGCGTACTTGACGCGCAGGACCGGCGAAAAGATCGAGTCGACCCAGATCTTCCCGATCTCTTGGTCGATCTCCTTGGCGTTGCGGCGGGCGGCGGGGTCGGAATAGCGTCCGCCTCCGACCTCGTGCTCTTCGGCCGTGACGTAGCCGCGGCCGCGCACCGCCTCCATGTCCAGCTCGAAGTCCATCCGCTTCGAGAGCGTGCAGATGTGGAGGTCCTTGTTGACCACCGTCGCGTCGCCCTCGGCCTTGATGTCGGCGGCCGTGACCGGCCCCTTCTCCGACTTGCGGATGCGCAGCATGACCGGGCCGTCGCCGTTGACGCGGATCCGGAGCTGCTTCACCTGCAGGATGATGTCGGCGACGTCTTCGACCACGCCGTCGACCGCCTGGAACTCGTGGAGCGCGCCCTTCACCGAGATCCAGCGGACGGCCACGCCTTCCAGCACCGACAGCAGCACGCGGCGCAGGCCGTTGCCGATCGTGTGCCCGAAGCCGCGTTCGAACGGCTCGATGGAGAACGCGCCGTACGACTCGGTGAGCGTCGTGCGGTCGACGGTCACGCGGCTCGGCATCTCGAGGTTTCGCCAGCGAATGCGCATCGCTTCCCTTTCCTATGCGGTTGCGGCCGGGCGTCCCGTCACTTGGAGAGGCCTTCGACGATCAGCTGCTCGCGGATCACGAAGGGGAACTCGTCGCGCGCGGGCGGCTGGAGGACCTTGACGGTCAACGCCTGCTCGTCGCGCTCCAGCCAGCCGGGAGGCGTCTGATACGCCTTGCTGCGCTCGAGGATCGAAGCCAGGAGCTTCCGCGGCTTCTCCTTCTCGGTGAAGGAGACGACGTCGCCGGGACGCACCGTGTACGAGGGGATGTCGACCTTGCGGCCGTTCACGCGCACGAGGCCGTGCGCCACGAGCTGGCGCGCGCTCGCCGGGCCGAGCCCGAAGCCCGACACGCGCACGACCGCGTCGAGACGGCGGCCGACGAACTCCACCAGCGCCTGGCCGGTGTTGCCCTTGCGGCGTTGGGCGCGGTCGAACACCACGCGGAACTGGCGCTCCATGAGGCCGAACATGCGCTTGAGGCGCTGCTTTTCACGCAGCTGCGCGCCGTATTCCGACCCGCGGCCGCGCTT
>DASPNK010000159.1:0-4456 GCA_035626575.1 Planctomycetota bacterium
GCCTTCCGGCGGCGCTTCGAGCGTGATCGGCGTGGTGGTGCAGAAGCCGGGGAACCGCGTCAGCAGGTCGTCGTTCCAGTAGAGGCCCGACGGCAGGAGCCCGACGTGCAGCTCCGCCGGACCGCCGCCTTTGCGGTCGCCGACGAACGTCGAGGAGTGCGGCGCGGGCCGGCCGTCGACGCGCAGTTCGAGCGTGCGGCCGTCGCCGCCGTAGTGGAACGCCAGCTCCGTTTCGCCGTCGGGGTTGAGCGGCGCGACGCCTTCGTTGAGGAACCACCCGGGCACGCCGGGCGGGGCGCCGCGCGGCGTCACGCTGATCAGCGTGCCGAGCGTGCGCGCCTCCTTCGACGCCGAGCGGAGCCGGACGACGAGGCGGCCCGGCGCGTCGAGGCGCGCGGTCGGCCCGGCGAAGAAGCCGGTTCCGACCGTCGCCGTGCACGTCACGTCGCGCGCGAAGGCGTCTTTCCAGGCTTCGGCGGACCCCGCGACGGCCGTGACGTAGAGGTACTCGGCGCCGCGCTCGACCACGAGCGGATCGAGACCCGCGCTCGCGAGCTTCAGCCGCAGCTCCTCCTCGGTGTAGAACTCGAGCGGGTAGTCGGACCGCACGATGCCGCGGAACTTGGCGAAGCCTTCGGGCGTGAGCAGGTCGTGGAACTGGAGCCGGCAGCGCGCGCCGGGCTTGAGGACGCGGCGGATCTCGAGGAGGTAGCGGTACGCCGCGCGCTTGTCGACGTGGATCAGGCAGAGGAGCGAGAAGAGGAAGTCGACCGAGCCGTCCTCGACGCCCGCGAGCGACCCGCCGTCGGTCTCGAGGAAGCGGACGTTCCGGAGGTCGGCGAGCCGCGCCCGTGCGCCGTCCAGCATGACGGTGGAGATGTCGACGCCGACGATTTCGCGGCAGTGCGGCGCCAGCGGGCGCATGAGCCGGCCGAGGCCGCAACCGAGGTCGACCACGCGCGACTCCGGATGCAGGAACCACAGAAGCCCGCGGGCGTCCCGGCGCGCGGCTTCGTCGAACGCCGCCTCGCTCTTCGCGGGGTCGCGCATCGCGTCGTCCCAGAGGATCGCGAGGTGCGCGTTCTGCGCGGCGGCGAAGTCCCAGAAGGACTTCGTCTTCCTCAACGCCTCGGAGCCGTGGAAGGGATCCATCGTCACTTCGCCGGGCGCGGAGCGCGCGGTCCGCAGGCGTAGGAGCCGATGCGGAAACCGCTCCCCTCGGGAACGACGCGCACGTCGAGTCGATAGACGCGCGGCGCGCCCCCGTCGCCCGGCGCGCCTGCGGTCACGATCTCGAACGACTGGCGCTCGTTGCGCACCGCGCTCGGCGCGCCGCGTCCGATCCACTCGTGCTTCTCGATGAAGCCCTCGACGTCGGCGCGGCGCACCCACTCCTCGTAGAACGCGTCGAACGACACGCGTTCCCGCCGTTCCGAGGAGAGGAGGTCGTAGGCCGCCTGATAGCCGCCCGCGCCGGAAGGCGTCACGCCGTCGCCGACGCGCAGCGCCTCGACGAAACGGTCGGCGACGTCGAAGCGCGACGGGCCGCGGTCGACGCGGAAGTGACGCCAGCCGCGGTACGCCAGTCGGCCCGCGACGCCGGCCGCCGCCACCGAAATCGCGAGCAGGAGGAGCGCCCGACGCCCGCGGCCCTTGCCGCGGCGCCCGGGGTCCGGAGGCGCGACTTCCGGCGGCGGCGGTCCGCCGATTCCGGGAGGCGCGTCCGTCGCCGGCGACGCCTCGACGGGCGGCGGCGCCGCGCCCGCGGCGAGCGGCGCGTCGGTACGGAGGGGCGCATCCACGGCGCCCAGTGAACCAAGTTCGCCGGGGGCCGGCAAACGCGCCGCGCGCCGCGCCCAGCCCTCAAGCGCCTAACCCGCGCCGCCCTCGCGGCGGGCGCGCGTCAGAGACCGTGACGTTTCAGGGCGCGGAGGAACGCGGGGCGACCCGCGTGGCGCGATCGAAGGATGGCGAGAGCCCTTCGGAAATCCTCCGCGCGGCCGACTTCGGCGGCGAGGTCGCGCGCGCGGAGCAGCAGCGGGACGGCGCCTTCCCGACGCACGGGCTGCGGCGCGTCGGCGGCGCGCATCGCGGCGACGAGCAGCCATCCGGCCGCGAGCTGCGGCCGCGCGTCGACGACGCGTTCGGCCCCGGCGGTCAACGCCTCCGACGACACGCGTTGCGTCGCGGCCATGCCGTCGGCGTCCGCGATCAGCCCTTCGTCGAGGTACAGCGTGAAGACCAGCGACGGCTCGCGCTGCGTGCGCTGCAGGTGCCCGAGCACGCGGTCGCGCACCGCGCTCCACTGGTCGGCGGGCGTCGCCGCCTTCAGTGCGGCGAAGCGCCCGGCGCCCGGCGCGGCGAGGAAGTCGACCTCGGCGGCGCGCGGCGACGCCCGGCGCCCCGCCGCGCCGCCGGCGAAGAGCCGGTCGGCGAGAAGGCGCACCACGTCGAGGCGGACCGCCGTCGGCGACGCCAGCGCGCGTCGTGCGAGGGCCTGCGCTTCCCGCGTGCGGCCGGCGCGATGCAGCGCGTACACCGCGTCGACGGCGTCGCCCTCCCGCCGCCAGCGTGCGAGCGCGACGTCGGCGGCGTACTCGGGGCGGCCGTCGGCGGCGAGGGCCTCGCCCGCGAGCCGGTCGAGCCGCCGGCGCCGCGCCGCGAGGTCGACCCGGCGCGCGTCGCCGGCCGCGCCGTCGGGAGGCGTGAACGGGACGGGGATCTCGTCGCGCAGTTCGAACGCGGCTTGGAGGAAAACGCCGGGCGCGGCGACGGCCGCCGCCTCGAGCGCGCGCTCCTCGTCGTCCGTCCACGGTGCGTCGCCGTCGCGGAGCCAGGATTCCAGCACGTCGCGCCAGGCGAGGAGGCGCGCGCGGCGCCCGGGCTCGCGGTCGCGGCTCGCGAGGAGCGGCAGCGCGAGGGCCAGCGCCTCGCGCCGCGCGGCGGAGGCCGCTTCGCCCGGCTCGCAGGCGGAGGCGGCGAGGCACGCCGCGGCGGCGGCCTCGAGCGCGACCTCCGGGGCCGCGGCGCGCGCCGCGGCGAGCAAAGAAAAGGCGCCGGCTGGAGACCGGCGCCTTTCGGAAGCGCGAAGCGAGCCCTTGAGGCGGCCGATGCGCCGCCTCAAGGCCGCGGAGAGGTCACTTGGCGTCGGCGACGGCACCGGCTCCCAGTTTCGCGACGTCGAACAGGTCGGCGTCGAGCGAGGCGGACGCGGCCGCCTGCGAGACTTCCATGGTGGCCACCGTCTCGGCCGACGCGCCGGAGACGACGATGCGGCCCGGCGTCGGGACGCCGGAGACGAAGCGCCAGCCGTTCCAGTCGTACGCGCGGACCTTGATGCCGTGCTTCTTGACGTCCATGCGCACCGGGGCGCGGAAGTCGGTGCGGAACACGGTGGCGCGCTCTTCGGCGCCGATCTTCAGCGAGTAGGTCTCGTGACGGACGGAGTCGAGCTCCGAGACTTCGCCGAACTTGAACTCGGCCATCGCGGGTTCATACGGGAACAGATCGCCCAGCGTGAGCGAAGTGCCCGCGACGCGCTGTTCGAGCGGGTTCGAGAGGCGCGCCACGCCGCCCGTCGACGACCAGCGATCCGCGAGGAGCACACCGCCCGAACGACGGACGAGGATCGTCTCGACCGCGTCGTAGCCCGAGCCGTTCTTCACGGACACTTCGAAGCGACGGCGCACGTCGCCGAAGCCGATGCGGCGCTCGAAAGCCTTCACGCGGAGGTCGACGGAACGCATGCGGGCGTCGGTCGTGGCCACGTCGAGGACGAACGACACGTCCGGCGAGCCCTTGACGTCGTCGCGGAGGAGGTTCTTGAACGCCTTGCCGCGCGCGGCCGGCTCGGTCGGAAGATTCGCAGGCGTGCCCTTCACACCCGCGTCGTCGGTACGGAGCGTGTCGTCGCCGCGCTTGCCGAGACCGAACGGAAGTCCGCCGCCGCCGCCGCCCGGCTTCGTCGCGCCGCCGCCGCCGCGGTTGCCGCGCAACGTGGAGCCGCCCGAGCCCGGGGTCGGAGCGCGCGACGTTCCCGCGCCGCCCGACGTGAAGCCGCCCGCGCCGGCGCCCGTCGTACCGCCCGAACCGCCGCCGCCGACCGAGATGACGAAACCGTGAGCTTCCACGCGACCTACGCTCAACAGGCCGAACGTCGCGACGACCAACCATGCTGTCCTGCGCATTGGCATTCCTCCGTCCGCGCTGAGCGCGGCTGGCGCCGTTGGGGGCGGAGCCGGACCGGGACTATACACCCCGCGTCCGGCGTCCGGGTCGGCCGCCGGGAAATCCGACCGCACGCACCCCTTCTCGACGCTTCGCCGTGCCGCCGCCGCACTTGAGCCGCCGCCGTTCCGTCCGCGGCGCCCCGATGTCGGAGCGTTCCAGCGAGGATCGACCGCGCACTCGACGTGCCGAATGAAATCAGGGGTCTCGGACGCTCCGCCCCGGTGAC
>DASPNK010000160.1:0-2609 GCA_035626575.1 Planctomycetota bacterium
GTCCGTTCCGCATCACCCGGCTCGTCGCGGAGCCCGCAGGCGCGTTCGTCGTCGAACCCGTCGACGACGTCGCGCGCGACGTGCAGGTCGTCCACGTCGCGCTCGCCGCCGGCGCGCGCAAAGGGCTGCATCGCGCGAGGCTGACGGCGACGGTGGATCACCCCGCGTCGCGGACTGCGACGGCCGCGCTGCTCGCGATCGCGCGTTGACTCCGCCGATTCGTCGCAGAACCCTCGGAGGCGTCGCCGCGACGTAATGCCTCCGACATGCCCTCTATGGGTGGCCTTCTGGGAGGTCCCCATGAAGTCCATCTCGATGCGTGCGGTCGCGGCTCTCGTCCTTCTCGCCGGGGCGGCGTCGGCTCAGACGTTCCTCTCGCTGAACCCGAAGCAGACCTACCTGCGGGTGAACAGCGATTCCGGCGTGCTGAGCTCCACGGCGCACTCGCTGGCCTCGCTCGGCCTGACGCCGGGAGGCTGGTGCACGCTGCAGCAGACCGGCGACTGGAAGGCGGGGCCGCCCTACGTCGACACCTCGCGCACGCTGCTCGGCGTGTTCAGCACGTCGGCGACGCTGCTCTCCGGCTCGACGCCGAACCGCGTGCCCGACGCCGTGGGGGGCACGGGGGCGCCGTTCGTCACCGCCAACACCTGGAACGGGTCGTTCCCGACCGACATCCCGCACGACTTCCGCATCTCCGCGCACGCGCCGGGCCCGCACCAGACGTTCCTCCGCGTGCCGCCGACCGCGCAGTACCTCTTCTTCGCGGTGCACGACTCGCTCTACGGCGACAACACCGACCCCGACGCCGACCACGGCGTGTGGATCACCTCCGAGCCGACGCCCTGGGCGCCGGGAACCAGCGACGACCTCGACGTCGGCACCGGCGTCAACGCGCCCGCGACGTCCGGCGCCGCGAGCGACCTCAAGTTCGCCCTGCCGAACGACGCCGTCACCTTCGAGCTGACGAGCCCCTTCGGCACCTTCGCCGGCGAGAACGTCCTGTTCGGCCTCCAGCTCGGCCTCGCCGCGACGCCGCTCGCGCCCTACTACGGCCTTCCCGAGTTGTGGGTCGACCCGTTCTCGCCGCTCTTCATCCCGCTGGTCCCGACCTTCTCGCCGCTCCCCGCGGCCGGCCTGTCCTTCACCCTCACGGTCCCGCCCGGCCTCGCCGGATTCGCCGTGGTCGCGCAGGGCGTCGCCGTGACGTCGAAGGCCCGCAACGGCGTCTACGCCGCCGCGAACGCGCACATCGTGGTGTTTCTGTAAGGCGCGGCGACGCTCCGCGGCGCGGAGTGGACGCGCCGCATAGGATCGTCGAGCGGCGTCGGCGCCCGGGCGCGCCGGCGTCGAACGCTTCCGAACACCGCCGATGCCGCCGCCGTTTCCGATCCGCATTCCGCTCGAAGCGGCGCGTCCTCCGGCCGCCGCCGCGCCGGCGACGGAATCTCACGCCGTGCGTCGGCGCCGCCGCATCCTCGGCGGCGCGCTGCGCGGCCTCGCGCTCGCCGCGGCCGTCGGGGGCCCGTACGCGGCGGTGCGCGGTTGGGTTCATACCGATTGGGTCTTCGTCTCGGCGCGCGCGCACTTCATCGCGATGGGCTGCGCCGTTCTGATCGGCACGGCGGCGTGCGTCACGTGGCTCGCGCCGCGGCCGGTCGGTCGCGCGCGCACGGCGGTCTTCGTCGCGTGCGTCGTCTGGAACCTCGCGGGTCTCGCCGCGAACGCCGCTTACTCGATGGTTTTCGGAGACGTGATCACGTCGTCGTTCGTGCAGAACGTCGATCCGCGACGCGCAACGATCGACGTCCGCACCGCCGCCGACGGCAGCGCGGTCGCCGTCACGCTGCAAAGGTCCGGCTTCGGCTTCGGGTCGTCCAACACGTCCCTCGTTCGCCGTCACTTCGCCGGCGGTCCGCTCGCCTTCGATCGCCGGCTCGCGACCTCGAGGGATCTCGAGCCCGTATGGTCGACCGACGCGCACGGCCGCGTGATCGCCGTGGAAGTGAACGACGACGGGCGTGCGAAAGCGGTTCGACCTGCGCTGACGCCGGCGCCCCGCGCCCGGCCGGCGCCGCGGCCGTTCTCAGGCCGGTTCGGCGCCCGCCGGAAGCTCCGTCGGCGTCGCGCCGACGAGGCCGCCGGGGTCGTGGCGGGAGGCCCGCTGCACGACGCAGGGGACGCGGATCATCAGGGCCGCGATCAACGCCCACCACGCGACGTTCAGCAACCAGCCGCCGTCGTAACGCGGGGTCGGCGGCGTGCGCTCTTCGGCGACGACGACCGCCCGCGAGAAAGCGAGCGCCCAGATCGTCAACGCCGCCGCACGATAGATGAACGCCCGCGGCCACCGCGTCCCGCCGTCGAGGACCGCCCGCGCCCGGCGCAGGATCACCCACGCCACGATCACCCAGCGCGCCGCGGCCAACGCCGCCGCCGTGAGGCGCGAGGCGGCGATCCCGTCCGCCGCAATCGCGACGTTCCCGAGCGCCACGACGAGGGCGGCGACCTCCCACGCCTTCGCGCGGAACCTGCAGCGCGTGCAGCGTGCGGCGCCTGAAGTCTCTGGCGGAGTCCACCGAGCGGTCTCGCAGGATCGGAGGCCGCGA
>DASPNK010000161.1:0-3585 GCA_035626575.1 Planctomycetota bacterium
CCCCCCATGCCTCGCCGTCTCATCCCGTTCTGCCTGGCGGTCGCCGGCCTCCTCGGAGGTTGCGACACGTCCGTCAAGACGGAGTTCCGCGCGGAGACCGGCGCGTCGACGGCGAGCGGCCCCCTGCTGCGCAACGAGCCGCTGACGGTCGAGTTCTCGTCGCCGCTCGACGACGCGACGCCGCCGGCGGAAGCGGTCCGCGTGGTCGACGGCGCCGGTCGGCGCATCCCCGTGCGACTCGCCGCGCGCGGCGCCGTGCTCGAGGTGTTTCCGTCGGCGACGGAAGGCTGGCCCGCCGGCGCCGACCTGCGGCTCGACATCCCCTATCCGTCGCTCGGTCGCCCGTTGACCGCGGCCGACGGCACGGCGCTCCGCTCCGGCTATCGGTCGACGGTCCGCACCGGCGAAGGCTACGCCCGCCGCGGCGGCGCGCTTCGGGTGAAGAGTCGCGATCTCGCTCCGGGCGCGCGCCGCATCACGGCCGACGCCCTCTTCCGCTTCGAGTTCGACGGCCCGCTCGATCCGACCACCGCGCCCGACGGCGTGCGGGTCGTCGATGTCGAGCGCGGCGCCGCGAGCGCGGGCGTCCGCATCGACGCGCGCGGCGCCGATCGCCTCGAGGTGGCGCCCTTCGCAGGCGGCGGGTTCCGCGGGGGTGCGACGTATCGGTTGGAGCTCACGCGGCGTCTCGCGTCGCTCGACGGCCGCGCGCTGTCGCCGGAGTCGTGGACCTTCCACACCGCGAAGGGTCCGGCGGGCGAACACGTCACCGACTTCCGGCCGCAGGACCTGGTCGATCCGTCGCTGAACCCCGAAGGCGGCCCGCTGCGCCCGTCGCGGTCGCCCGCCGTCGCTTCGGTGTTCGACGGCGCCGACGCGACCGCGCCCGTCGCGCTGGGCGCGGGCCCGTTCCGACTGCAGGTCCTGATTCCCGCCGGAGCGCTGGGCGGCGAAGACGCGCTGATCGAGCAGATCATCCTTCCGACCTCGGCCGTCGGGGGCGACGCCGCATGGCTGGAACGCCTCGAGCTTCGGCTCGGCGACGCGTCTCCCGCCGTCGCGCTCGGCTTGTCCGAGCCCTTCGAAGACAACTGGGACGGCGCGCCGATCCCGCTGACCCTCGCCGACGCCGACCGCGGCGGCGTCCGCGTCGTGCGCGCGGAAGCCGGCGGTCGCGCGGCCCTGCGGCTCGCGCGACCGTTCGTGTACCGCGCGCTGGACGCCCGCGGCGCGCCGCGATCGCTGGTGCTCGAGATCGTCGCGGGGGCCCCGCTCGCCGAGGGCGGCGCGCGATTCGACCTGCTCGGGCGTCGCGCGGATCCGTCGGTCGGCGCGGCGGCCGTGTTCGCGCGTACGGCGGACGCGACCGTCGGAGACGCGTCCGACGTCGTTCCCGCGGTGCAGCTGCTGCTCGTCCGATTCGCCCCGGTCGTCCTCAAGCCGTGGACCACCGCGCTGCCGGGACCGCTGTATTTCGAGCGCCCCGACGCGGTGGTCGGCAAGGGCCGGCTCTTCGAGGACTACACCGTCGAATACCGCGCCCTCACGCCGTCGCCGCTCGGCGGCGACCCCCTCGAAACGACCGCGTGGACGAGCCGCCTGGCCGCCCTCGCGGGGCGCGCCGTCGTTCAGGCGCGCGTCGTGTTCCACCCGCGCCCGCTCGACCCGGGCGACGCGCTTCCTGAAATCGAACGCCTCGTTCTGCCTTACACGGCGGAACGCTGACCCGTACTTGATCCGGAGGATCCGATGAAGACCGCACTCGGGCGCGTCTGCGCTTGCGCATTGTCCGCGACGGCGCTTTTCGCGCAGCAACTGCCGCCGACCCCCGCGCCCGTGGCCCCGGCGGGCGTTCCGCCCACCCAGGCGCCGACGGCGAGCCGTCCGTCCAAGCCGCCCGCGCCGCTGAAGTTTTCGGTCAAGCTACCCGAGACGCCCGCCGCGAAGATCGACGGCGAGCCGATCACTCAGGCCGAGTTCCTCGAGTTCGTGCTCAAGGGCAACTTCTCGCAGGTCGGCCAGGCCCTGATCATGGCCAAGATCATCGAGGACGAGCTGGCGTCGCGCGGCCTCAAGGTGGAGGACAAGGACGTCGACGCGGAGTGCGCGGCGATCATCAATCGCATCGCGCCGGGTCGCACCCTCGACGAGGTCGTGAAGTCCGGCGCCTACAGCCGCGCGGAGCTGGTGCGCCAGGGCTGGCTGCAGCGAGCGACCGACCTGATCTTCCTCGAGGATCTCAAGAAGTCCGGCGGGCAGGCCGCTCCGAAGGAGGAGGCCACCGCCATGATGATCAAGAAACTCACGCTGCAGCGCCTGCGTGAGAAGTACGACATCAAGATGCGCGGCATGCACGACCTGCCGTCGGGCGACGTCGTGGCCGAGCTGGTGCGCAGGTCGGACGGCAAGCGCCTCGTGGTCACGGCCGACGAGTCGCTGGAAATGCTGCTCGGGCTGGTGAAGCCCGCTTCGATGGCCGACGCGCTCTCGGAGCTGATCGACGCGCGCCTCGCGACCCGCGAAGCGAAGAAGGCCGGCCGCGAAGTGACCGACGCCGAAGTCGACGACTGGGCGTGGTCGCAGATGGCCAAGTACACGCCTCCGTTCGACTGGGCGACGATCTGCTCGTTCAAGCGCACGTCGACCGAAGCCGAGCGCGAGCGTTGGCGCCGCATCCAGTGCTGGAAGCGCGCGACGTCGGCGGCGCCGACCGAAGCGCAATACGACGCGTACCTCGCCGAGAACCGGGACTACTTCATCGGCAAGAACAAGAACGTCTCGCACATCCTGCTGATGACGAAGGATCCGGTCACCGGGATGGAGAAGCCGCAGGAGGAGCAGGAGAAGGCGAAGAAGCAGGCGGAGACGCTGCTGGAGAAGGCCCGCGAAGGCGCCGACTTCGCGTTCCTCGCCCGCACCTACTCCGACGATCCTTCCACCGCGCCGTCGGGCGGCGCCATGGGACAGCCCATCAAGAAGATGGGCGGCGGTCTCGACCCCGAGTTCCAGAAGGCGGCGTGGGCGTTGGAGACGGGCGACCTCGGCATCGCCAAGTCGTCGTTCGGCTGGCACGTCATCAAGTGCGACAAGGTCACGCCGGGCAAAGAAGGCGTGGATTACACCAAGCCGGAGTACCGCGAGTTCGTCTACGACGAGTACGACACCGAGCGGATGAAGGCGTGGCTGCAGGAAGTCCGCGCAAAGACGAAGGTCGAGCGGCAGAGCATCGAAGAGCTCTGGAAGCTCAAGGACCTGAAGTTCCAACCCTGATCGCGCGCCGCGTGCGCGTCGCCGACGGCGGCGAGGGCCCTGCGCCTTCGCCGCCGTCGGCGTTTTCGGGGGCGCGACTCGACGCCGGCGGCGATCCCCGCGATGCGGCCGCGACCCCGCGCCGCGTGGACCGCGGAGGCCCGCGCGCGGCGCGCAGCGCCGCGACGGCCCCGCATCGTCGGATTTCGGCAGGCGTCGGCGAACCTGAGATCGCTCACGGCGCCGCAACGCGTCGCTCGCCGACCGACGGTGCGGGCGCGTCCTCGGGCTTCGCCCTCGGGGCGACGCTCCGTGCTCCTCGCCGGGCACTTCGGC
>DASPNK010000162.1:0-2236 GCA_035626575.1 Planctomycetota bacterium
GCGTGCGCCCGCGCCGCCCAGATGTCGGCCTCGTCGCCTTCGAAGATCGGGCCCGTCGAAAACGCCGCCGCGGCGGCGAGCGCGGCGAGCGACGCGAGGGCGACGAACACCTGCGCGGGTCGCACGCGAAACGGCGGCGGCGTCGCCCTCGCGGCGGCGCGTCGCCTCGCCGCGCCGAGGACCCCGGCGACCGCCCACGCGGCGACGGACGCGCCGACGGCGATCCGCGCGCCGCCGACCCCGAGGCCCGCCGCGACGGCGCCGAGGACGACCAGGCCCGTGAGCAGCGCCCCGGCGGCCCACGCCGTCGCCCAGAACAGCGCGCGGCTCGACGGCCGCGCCCCGACCGCGGCGAGGAACGAGGCGCCCGTCGTCAGGATTGCGAGCGCGGCGACGGCCGACGCGGCGTCCATCAGCGGGCTCGTTCGAGGCGCCAGACGCGGAGCGCCGGCGCGTCCCGCGCGACGCTCCAGCGCGCACCCGTCGCCAGACGCTCCGGATCCACGAACGGCGAGGCCGGCGGAACGCCGGCGCCGTCGTGACGGATCCACGCGAACAGGACGTCGCCGCGGGGCGCGCGCCGCGCGAGAGCGGCGATCGTCTCGGGCGTCGGCATCAGCAACTGTCGCGGCGCGAGGAGGCGGCGGAGGCGCCGGTAGTGGTTCCAGAGCGCGGGCGACGGCGGATCGGCCCAGCACAATGCGACGTCGTCGGCGCCGACCGCGTCGCGGAGCCCCGGCGTCGCGGGATGCCACGCCTCGATCAAGCGCCGCAGACGCGCGCCGTCGGCTTCGAAGACGGGCGACCGCACGGCGGCGACGGAAGTTGCGACATCCGTCAGCGCCCTCGGCGCCGCGGTCGCGGCGAAGAGTCCGACGGCGGCGGCGAGCGCGACCGCGAACCGGTCGCGGCGCGCGAGCCGCGTCGAGGCGGAAGGAACGGCGCCGGGAGCCGGGCCCGCGGTCCGCGCGTCCGACGACGGCGCCGATCCGATGCACGGAGCGGAGCGCGCGGAACGCGGCGGTTGCATGGATGGAGGCGGCACGAGAACGGCGGAGCATCCGCCGCACGACGGAGGCGACGCGGCCGCATTGAACGCGCGAAGCGGCGGCCGGTCAAGCGCGCCGCGCTGCGGGCGACGACGCCGGCGAACCCCTTGCGCGGTAGCGACCGCGCGCCGATCGTGCGTCGGCGCCGCGGCGGATCGAGATCCCACCGCCGCGGCGCCGAGAGGATCGTGATGCCGACCGGATTGACTCCTGCGCGCCCCTCTTCCGGAACGTCGCTCCGCCGCGTCGCCGCGATCCCGCTCGCGTTCGTCGTCCTCGCGTCGGGCGTCGCGCTCGCCGGCGTCGTCGTGCTGAATCGGCGTTTCGGAGTGCGGTTCGGCGACCTGACGCGCGATCCCTCGATCGTGATGTCCGGACCGCTCAGCTACGGCGTGCTGTCGACGGCGGGCGGCCTCCTCTGGTCGGCGGCGACCGCGGTGTGCGTGCTTGCACGCCTCCACCTCGGACGCACGTCCGCCGGCCGTTTCTTCGCCGCCTCCGCGGCGTTCACCGCGTGGCTGATGCTCGACGACGTGTTCCTGCTGCACGAGAAAGCGCTCCCCGTCTACCTCGGCGTGCCGGAGACCGCGTTCCACGTCGCCTACCCGATGATCTGCCTCGCCTGGCTCGCCGCTTTCCGACGCCGCATCCTCGCCACGCGTCGGCTCACGCTCGCCGTCGCGCTCGCCTTCTTCACCGCCTCCGAAGGGATGGACGCCCTGCTGAAGTGGGACACCGACGCCTTTTTCCTCTTCGAGGACGGCGCGAAGTTCGTCGGAATCGTCGCGTGGCTCGCTTACTTCGTCGACGCCGCGCTGGCGGCGTTCCGCGATGCGGCGGCGACGGTGGTCTACGGGAACCTCCCGGACTGATCGTCGCTTCCACGGCGCCGCGTATGGCAGCATGCCGCGATGCTCCGCGCCGCGGCACGCTCGCTGGTCGACCTGCTCACGGCGGAAGGGCGGCTTCGGCGCGACCATCGGCTCTACGACCGACGGACGTTCGCGCTCATCGACCGGGTGCTGCCGGTCGACGGCGCCGCGGTGGACGTCGGATGCCACGAAGGCGCGGTGCTGCGGCGCATCCTTCGACGGGCGCCGCGGGGGAAACACGTCGCCTTCGAGCCGCTTCCCGCCTATGCGGCGCGGCTTCGGTCGGAGTTTCCCGGCGTGGAGGTCCGCGAAACC
>DASPNK010000163.1:0-2621 GCA_035626575.1 Planctomycetota bacterium
GGCATCATGCCCCCGGCCTCCGGCCCCGCAAGCGGCGGCGCCGCGCCGCGCCGTAGAATCCGCGCGCCCCGGAGGCCGCCATGACGCCGACGCGACGTTCGTCCTGCATCCTGTTCCTCGCAGCCGGCTTCGCGTCCGCGCAGGAGGCGCCCGCGAGCCGGCCCGCGCCCGCGCCGTCCCTCGCCGCGCGGTGCGACTCCCGCATTCCCTGGATCGACGACGGCTACTCGGGGATCGACGGTCAGGCGGGAGCGGCGTTGCCGAAAGTCGACCGCGGCGCCCTGCTCGACGCCGCGCTCGCCCGCGCGGCCCGCGAGAAGCGCCTCGTGCTCTGGTACGTCCCGCGCATCGCCGGCGGCCACACCTACCGGTCGCCCGTCCTCGACGACTACATGAGGATCTCGGTCTTCACCGACGAGCGCATCTGCGCGCTCGTCGAGGCGCGGTTCGTTCCGTTGCGCGCCGCGGCCGACGCCGCGCTGGGCGACCGCGTCGGCGTGAAAAGCCTCGATTGGGTGGAGCCCGCGCTCGCGATCCTCGCGCCCGACGGCCGTCTGCTGCGACGCTTCGACCGCATCCGCACGTTCAACGCGGAAGCGCTGCGCCTCCTGCTCATCGGGACGCTCGAGGCCCACCGCGACCTCGCGCCGACGCCGGCGACGGTGCTCCAGGCGATCGCGGCGGCGCGCGACGACGACCCCCGGGCGCTCGGGGCCGCAGGAGGCGCCGCGCTGGCGGCGGGGTGTCTCGCGGAGGCCGATGCGATCGCCGATCGCCTGATCGCCGCGGGTCGGGAGCCCGAGGGACGCCTCCTCGGGATGCAGGCGTCCCGCGATCGCGAGACCGCGCTCGCGCGCGCCGCCGGGTTCCTCGAGATCGCCGACCGGCCGCAGGCGGGCCCGTTCCGGCCGTTCGCCCGCGTCGCGCGCGCCAAGGTCGCGTTCCTCGAAGGGAGCATGGAGGAGGCCGAGCGGCTCCTCGCGGCGCTCGCGGAGGACGGCCCGGCGCCGATGCGACCCGCGATCCTCTACCGCCTCGCGGCGGCGCGCCTGCAGCTCGGCGACTCCGACGGAGCGGCCGCCGCGTACCGGGAGCTCGTCGCGAAGTTCCCCGAGCACCCTCACGCCTGGCAGGCGGCGGCGCATCTCGAGGTCGGCCGCGACACCACGCCGCGAGGGCCTGCGTTCCACCACTTCGAGGACCTGAGCTACCCGACGCGCGCCGACGTCGCGCGCCTCGCGACCGCGCAGGACACGCGCGCGCCGCGCCCGCCGTCCGAGGCGCACGCCGCCGTCGACGGCGCGCTCGACTGGCTGCTCAGGCGTCAGGATCGCGACGGCCGCTGGCGCGACGCCCGCTACGCGTACTGGCCGACGCCCGAGATCCTGCCCAACGTCCGAACCTGCGTCACCGCGGCGGCGGCGGCGGCGCTCCTCGACTGGCGCGATCGCGATCCGGCCCGCGTCGACCGCGCCCTCCGCGCCGCGGACCGTGCGCTGTTCGACGCCGGGAGCGAAGCCCGCGGGAGAAACGAGGAGATCTACGCCGACGGATTCCGCGTGCTGTACCTCGTCAAGCGGCTCGCCGCGCTCGACGCCGCGTCGCGGAACGCGCCCGACGGTCCCGACCGCGCCGCCCGCGACGCCGAGGCGAAGACCGCCCGCGAGCGCCTCGGCCGTCTGGTGCGGGAGATCTCGCGTCAGCAGTCGGACGCCGGGTTCTTCGGGCACGAGTATCCGAACCCCTTCACCACCGCCGCGACGATGGTCCTGCTCGACCAGGCGCGGCGCGGCGGCGCCGCGGTCGGCGACACGCCGTTCGAGGCCGGCGCGGCGGCGCTGCTCTCGACCCGGAACGCCCGCGGCGCGTTCGGTTACGGCAAGGGGCGCGTCCCCGCCGAGACCGAGGAGAAGGACAAAGACGGCTCGGCCCGCGCGCCGGTGTGCGCGCACGCGCTTCGGATCGCGGGGAAGGGCGACGGCGCGGACGTCGAACGCGCGCTGGAGACGTTCGAGAAGTACCTTCCGCGCCTCGAGCGCATCCGGACGTGCGATTTCCACGCCGACGGAGAGCTCGGCGGGTTCTTCTACTGGCACGCCGTCTACTTCGCGTCGCAGGCGCTGTCGGAGTCGCCCGACGCCTCGCGGCGGGCCCGCGCCGCGCGCCTGCTTGAAGGGGTCCTCGCGGGCGCCGAATCGGACGGTGCGTTTCTCGACAGCCACGAGACGGGTAAGAGTTACGGCGTCGCCATGGCGCTCCTCACGATGAAGAACCTGCTCGCTCCCGGCGCGGACTGAATGGCGGACGAAAACGACGTCGACGACGACGCGTCGCCGGCCGCGGCGGCGCCGGAAGGCGAAGACGTGCTCATCGCCCCGGAGGCGGGCGCACGGGTCGGCCTCCCGCCGGGCGAGCTGCGGCTTCCCGACGAGCTGGTCTACGCCGGCGTCCCGCGGGTGCGGATCACGGTCTACGACGCCGCCGGCGTCGAGACGTTCGACGCCGCGTCGGCCGCCGACATCCCCGGCCCCCGCGTCGAGGGCAAGACCGTGTGGGTCTCCGTCGAAGGGCTGGCCGACCTCGCGCTGTTCCGCAGTCTGCAGCGGACCTTCTGCATCCAT
>DASPNK010000164.1:0-2509 GCA_035626575.1 Planctomycetota bacterium
GGCCGTCGAATCTACGGACGGTGCGCCGACGCGATGAGCAACCCGCCGTCGAGCTTTTCCACGAGGCGCCCGGGACGGAGCCCGACGGAGCGCACGACGGCGACGAGCTCCGCGGGGTCGAACCGGCGCCCGGATTCGCCCGAGCGCGCGGAGCCGATGAGCAGCTCGCGCTCCGTGCCTTCGAGACGGCGCGCGGCGACGTAGGCGCGCGCCGCGGCTTCGGTCCACGCCTTCGACTGGGTGACGATCGAGAGGACGCCTCCCGGTCGCAGCACGCGCCGCGCTTCGGAGAGCGCGGCTTCGGCGTCGGAAAGATGCAGGACGAGCATCGCGGCGACCGCCGTCGCCGAGGCGTCGGCGAACGGCAGGCGCTCGAAGGCCGCGACCGCTGCGCGGAATCCGCGGGCTCGGGCACGGCGCGCCATCGGAAGGGAGCGGTCGACGCCGATTGCGGGGCGGCCCGCGGCTTCCGCGCGCGCCAGCAGCGCGCCCGGGCCGCAGCCGACGTCGATCATCAGGCCGCGTTCGGCGGTGAGCACCGGCTCGAAGCAGCGCGCCGCGAGGCGGCGATGCGTGGGCGTCGCCGCAGCAGCCTCGAAGAAATCGACGAGTCCGTCGAAGGTGCTCGAGGCCGGCGGGTCGCTCAACGACGGGCCTCGGTTCCGCGACCCCGGGTCACTTCCTGAAATCCTCGTCCTTCAGGCCCTGGTCGACCTTCATGTCGGAGAACTCGAGGGCCGCGGGCTTCTGATCTTCCGCCGACAGCTCCATCTTCTTCACGAGGACGTAGGCGCCGACCTCGGCGTACTCGAGCTTCATCGTCGTGGTCATCGGCCCGGTCGGGCCGGGGTTGGTCATCTTGACCTGCTCGAGCAGGAACTTGTCGCCCTTGGCGCGGTAGCTCTGTTCCATGTCGGTGACGGCGCCGACCGGAGAGACGACCTTGATCGCCGTCACGAGCCCGCGCGGATCGAAGGTCAGGGTCGCCTCGCGCATCATGGCGGCGGTCTCGGGCGCGACCGCGACGATCTGCACCTGATCGGGCGCGACCCGGCGGACCTCGTCCTTCGAGTACTTGCTCGCCGTCTTCTCGCCGATCACGCTCTTGAGGAACGACTGCACCTGCGCGTCGACTTCGGCTTTGAACTTCGGCGTCTCGAACTGGAGGAGCCAGACGCGCTCGGCCTCCTTGGGGACCTCCTTCGCGAGGCGCGGCGTCCAGGCGACCTTGTCCGGCGACTTCCAGCGGATGTCGAGGATGACCCCCGTCGGCAGGGCGACGGAGAAGGAGATGTCCTTCAGACCGGCGTCGACGGGAAGGTACTGGAGCGCGTCGTAAGCCTCGAGCCGCTTGACCGCTTCGGCGTCGCGGCGCAGCTGGGGGCCCGCTTTGGGTTCAGGCGTTTCGGGGGCGGGCGTCTGGGCGACGGCGACGGCGCCGAGCCAGGCCGCGACGAGACCGGCGAGGGGACGGGACATGCGTGACCTCCGGCGCCGCGACGGCGCGACGCCCGTGTTCTAAACGGCCCGGCCGAAGCGCAAAGGCCGGACCGGGCCGTAAACCCCGACGGGTAGAGTCCTCCGTCCCAAACCGGAGACGTCCGTGGCCTTCATCAAGCTCATCCAGGACGGCGAAGCGCGCGGGCTTCTCGCCGAGATTTATCGTGCCGCCCGCGAGCGCGCCGGCCGGGTTTGGAACATCGTCCGCGTGATGAGCCGACGTCCCGCCGCCTGCAAGGCGAGCCTGGACCTGTACCGGGAGATCATGCACGGTCCGTCCGGTTTGACGCGGGCGGAGCGCGAGCTGGTGGCGACCGCCGTGTCGTCGATGAACCGGTGCGGCTACTGAACGTCGGCCCACGAGCACGATCTCCGGTCGGAGATCCCTGACGACCCCGCGAAGCCCGAGGCCGTCGCACGGGAGTGGCGCAACGCCCCGCTCGCGCCGCGTGAGCGCGCCCTCTGCGCCTTCGCGGAGAAGCTCACGGCGCGGCCGCCGCGGATTCTCGAAGGCGACGTCGCCGATCTCCGAAGGCACGGGCTCGACGACGACGCGATCAACGATCTCGTTCAAGTGGTCGCTTACTTCAACTACATCAACCGGATCGCGGAGGGCCTGTCCGTCGACCCCGAAGATTTCCTTCCGCGCCGGTGAGCGTTTCCGTCGGCGCCGAATCGCGCGACCGCGACGGCCCGCGCTTCTTGCTCGCTCCGCGCGCCGTTAGATTGCGGCCCGGAGGAGCTCATGGCCGAGAACGAGATCGCCGCGCTGCTCGATCTGCTCGACGACGAGAACCGCGGCGTCGCCGCCGCGGCGCGCGGTCGGCTCATCTCGATCGGCGATCGCGCGCTCCCCGCGCTCGAAGGCGCCGCGGGCGGCGACGAGGCGCGGCGCCGCGTGCGCGCGCGGCGCGCGGTCGACGAGATCCTCTCCGCGGGCGCGGAGCGCGCGTTCGCCGATCGCCTTTCCGCCGGCGAGATCGACCTTGAGGAGGCGGCGCTCGGCCTC
>DASPNK010000165.1:0-3579 GCA_035626575.1 Planctomycetota bacterium
GGTCCGGGCGGCGTCGCGCCGCTCGGATTCCGACTCGCTCCGGGTTTCGCGCGCGACCCGGCGCAGGAATTCCCCGGCGCGAGCCTCGCGCTGCTCCTCGGCGTCGTCACCGACGAAGGGGTCGCGGCGTCCGGCGCGGAGGCGCGCCTCGACGACGTGCTTCGGGGGACGCCGGGGCTCGCGGTCGCGAGCGGAGCGACCGCCGTCGTCAAACGCGCGCCCCGGCACGGGCGCGACGTCGCGCTCACGCTCTCCGCGAAGCTGCAGGACCGGCTGGAGAAGCTCGCCGCGCCGTACCCGTCGCCGCAGGGCGCGGCGGCGGTGGTCGACGTCGCGACGGGCGGCGTGCTCGCGGCGGTGACCTGGCCGCGTCCGAAGGCGGACGACGTCGAGGACGCGACCCACGCGTTGCTGGCCGCGCAGTCGGAGAGGATCGCCGCGCAACGTGCGCTGAACCGGGGCGACGCGTCCGCGCGGGCGCGCCGCGACGCCGCCGCGGAGGCGATCCGGCGGAGTCCGGCGGTGCATCGCGCGACGGAGGCGACCGGGCAGACGGCGCCGGGCTCGGTGTTCAAGGCGCTCACGTTGCTCCAGGGCCTCGAGTCGGGAGCGATCGGGCCCGCGTACGCGGTCGACTGCCACGTGGGGAAGCGCTCCTCGTTCGGCTGCAAGACGCACGGCGACGCGATCGGCCTCCGCGAGGCGCTCGAGCGCTCCTGCAACACCTACTGCTACGACGTCGGCATGAAGCTCGGCTACGCGCCGATGGTCGAGCTGTACGACCGGCTCGGCCTCTTCGACGCCGTCCCCGGGATCTCCCGCGCCGGCGAGATGCGCGGGCTGCGGCGCGCGCTGATGGAGGGCTGCGACGATCCGCGCAACCTCGCGATCGGGCAGGGGAGCCTGAACTTCTCGCCGGTGCGCGTCGCGGGCGTCGCGGCGTCGCTCGCCCGGGGGCGCGTGGTGCGGCCGCACCTCGCGGCGACGGACGGATTCGAGCCGATCGGCCCGGCCTTCGCGGCCGAAGCGCACCTGCGCCTGGTGCGCGACGGCATGCACGACGTGGTGTTCGGCGCCAGAGGCACCGCGCGGGCGACGCGCGACCTGCGCGCGCTGCGCGTGGCGGGCAAGACCGGCACCGCGCAGGTCACCACCAGCAAGCCCGCGCTGCATTCGGCGTGGTTCGTGGGCTTCGCGCCCTACGGCGACGGCGCGACGCCGAAGTACGCGTTCGCGGTCCTCTACGACCGCACCGCCGACGAAGGCGCCGACACGGCGCCGTTCGCCGCGGGCCTCGTCCGCGCCTGCTACGACCTGCTCGGAGGCGGGCCGTGATTCCGGGCCTCGGCGCGAAGCTCCGCCGGGTCGACCGGCCGACGCTGCTGCTCACGATCACGCTGTGCGGGCTCGGACTGGCCGCGATCGCGTCGGCGTCGGCCGACGAAGGGCGGCTCGCGTCGGGCCAGGCGAAGATCCTCCTGCTCGGCGCGGTCGCCCTCGTCCCCATGACGCTGATCCCGTACCAGCGGCTGCTCCGGTACGCGCCGGCGGCGTACCTCGCGCTGGTCGGCGCGCTCGTCGCGGTGCTGTTCGTCGGCCCCGTCATCAACGGCTCGCAACGCTGGCTGCGCGCCTTCGGATTCGTGCTTCAGCCGTCGGAGCCGCTGAAGGTGGTCCTCGTCGCGGCGCTCGCCCGCGCGCTGCGGTTCGGGCGGGACCTGAGCTCCGTGCGTCGCTGGGGGCCGCCGCTTCTGACGGCGCTGATCCCGATGGCGCTGACGGCGCGCCAGCCCGACCTCGGCACGTCGCTGCTGTTCGCGCCGACGGCGCTCGCCATGCTCTTCGTCGCCGGCATCCCGTGGCGTGCGGTGCTCGCGCTCGGCGGGCTCGGCGTCGCGTTCGCGGTGGCCGCGTTTTTCTTCCTGCTGCTGCCGTATCAGCGGGAGCGCGTCCTCAGCACGGTGTTCCACGAGCGCCTCGCGGACTACGAGAAGGCCCGCGAGGGTTATCAGCTCGGCCAGTCGCTGCTCGCGGTGCAGAGCGGAGGGTTCGCCGGCGCCGGCTGGGGGAAGGGGCCGGTGACGCAATCCGGCCGGCTCCCGTACTGCTACTCCGACTTCGTGTTCGCCGCGGTGTCGGAGGAGTTCGGCTTCGTCGGGGCGGCGGGAACGCTGGCGCTCCTCGTGCTCCTCGTCGGGGCGACGTGGCGCGTGGCGCTGCTCACGCGCGATCCGTCGGGGCGTCTCCTCTGCGTCGGCGTCGGAACGCTGATCGCCGCCCAATCGGCGGTGAACGTCGGCGTCAGCCTCGGCGTGGCGCCGACCACCGGCATGCCCCTGCCGTTCGTGAGTCACGGCGGCTCTTCGCTGTTCACCTTCCTCATGGGCGTCGGGCTGGTCCTGAACGTTTCGGTGCATCGCGCCGGCGGACCCGGGCTCCTGGCGGGCGACCGCCGCGCCGACGCCGGTTGAAAGCCGTCGCGCCGGGCGGGACACTCGGCGGCTCATGAACGCCCCGCCGACGCCGCGCCGCCCGAACCTCCGGGGCGCGCCCTTCGAGGAGGTCGTCGAGCGCCTCCGGGCGCACGGTCTCCGGGAAGGCGCGGCCATGCTCCCTGCGGCGCTTTACCGGGGCGTCTTCGTCGACCGGGTCGCGCGCATCGCCGACACGGCGGGCGTCAGCCCGCGCAAGCTGGCCGCGGCGGCGGAGGTGTTCGACGACGCGTCGCTCGAACTGGTCGAAACGGCGCCCTCCTGGGACCGAAGCGCGCGGTACGTCTTCCGCTGCCCGGACGGCGCGCTCGTCGAGTCGGTGCGCATCCATCATCACGGCCGCTGGACGGTGTGCGTGTCCAGCCAGGCCGGGTGCGCGCTGGCGTGCCGCTTCTGCGCCACCGGCAAGCTCGGCGTGAAGCGCAACCTCGAGGCTTGGGAGATCGTCGACCAGGTGCTGCAGGTCGGCCGGCTCTCCGACGTCCGCATCTCCGACATCGTCTTCATGGGCATGGGCGAACCGCTCATGAACGAAGCCGAGGTCTACCGCGCCGCCGAGGTGATGACCGAAGCGCGGGGCCTGCAAATCTCGGCGCGTCGCATCGTGATCAGCACCGCGGGCGTCATCCCCGCGATCCGGCGCTTCGTCGACGACGCGCGGCCGTATCGCCTCGTGTTCAGCCTCGGCTGCGCCGTGCCCGCGAAGCGCCTCGAGCTGATGCCGGTGCAGGCGAAGTGGGGTTTCGACGAACTGCTCGACGCGATCCGCCGCTACGAGGCCTACCGCGGCGGCAAGCACGTCACCCTCGAGTACGTCGCGATCCGCAACCGCACGATGGGCGACGACGACGTCGAGGCGTTGCGGCGCCTCGCCGAGACGGGTCTCAGGTTCATCCTGAACGTCATCCCGCTGAACCCCGTCGACGACGCCGACGGGCTGGTCGCCCCGACGATGGAGGAGACCCGGGCCTGGACCGGGAGCCTTCGCGGGCTGGGCTTCCCGATCAAGGTCCGGTATTCCGGCGGCAAAGACCAGCTCTCGGGTTGCGGACAGCTGGGGCGCGCCTTGCTCGAGCGCGGCGTGCTC
>DASPNK010000166.1:0-4808 GCA_035626575.1 Planctomycetota bacterium
GATCTCCGGCAAGACGACCACGCTCTACTCGATGCTCTCCGAGGTCGACTCCAAGGAGAACAACATCATCACGATCGAGGACCCGATCGAGTACCACCTGTCCGGCATCAGCCAGATCCAGGTGTCGAACAAGAAGGGCCTCACGTTCGCCGCCGGCCTGCGCTCCCTCCTCCGCCAGGACCCGGACATCATGATGGTCGGCGAGATCCGCGACGAGGAGACGGCGCGCATCTCCATCCAGGCCGCGCTCACCGGCCACCTCGTGCTCTCCACGCTGCACACCAACGACTCGGCGGGCGCCGTCACCCGCATGCTCGACATCGGCGTCGAGCCCTACCTCGTCGCGTCGTCGCTGATCGGCGTCATCGCGCAGCGCCTCGTCCGCCTCATCTGCCCGGAGTGTCGCGAGGACTTCGACCCCGACGTCGAGACGCTCGCCGAGCTGAAAGAGTTGAAGCTCTCGATCGACGATTTCCCGCGGCGGAAGCTGGCGCGCGGGCGCGGCTGCGACAACTGCTTCAACACCGGCTACACCGGACGCACCGCGATCTACGAGATCCTGAAGGTGAACGAGCCGATCCGCGAGATGATCGTCGAGCGCGCCAGCGCTTCGGTGATCAAGAAGGCGGCGCTCGCCGCCGGGCTGATCACGCTGCGCGGCGACGGCATCATAAAGGTCAAGGAAGGCAAGACCACGGTCGAGGAAGTCCTTCGCGTCACGCAGATGGACATGGAATGACCGCCGCCCGCTGAAGGCCCTCCGCGATGCCGATCTTCGAGTACAAGGCGTTCGACCGCTCGGGGGCGACCCGCGGCGGCATCATCGACGCCGACAGCGCGCGCGACGCCCGCACCAAGCTGCGCGGCGACGGGATCCACGTCGTCGACATCCATCCGCTCGCCGACAAGTCGGCGAAGGGCAAAGGCGGCAAGGGCGACGGCGGCGGCAAGCGCCTCACCTGGCGTCGCGTCGACCCCAACGAGCTCACGGTGGTCACGCGCCAACTCGGCACGTTGCTCAAGGCCGGCATCACCATCGCCGACGCGCTCAAGGCCCTCATCGAGCAGGTCGACAGCCGCGACTTCGAGCGAGTCTTCCGCGACGTCCGCGAGAAGGTGACGCAGGGCGAAACGCTGGGCGAAGCCCTGAGCCACCACCCGGCCTACTTCTCCGACCTCTACGTCAACATGGTCAAGGCGGGCGAAGCGTCGGGCCACCTCGACGAGATCCTTGCGCGCCTCGCCCAGTACCTCACACGGCAGAACCGACTCCGCAACAAGATCTCGTCGGCGCTCACCTACCCGATCGTGATGATCGTGGTCGGCGCCGCGGTGGTCATGGTGCTGATGACGGTGGTCGTGCCGAACCTGGTCCAGCTGTTCGGAAAGGTGGGCAAGGCGCTCCCCACCGTCACCGTGATCCTCATCAAGACCTCGCGCTTCTTCCAGAACTGGTGGTGGACGGTCCTTCTCGCGGCGTTCCTCCTTTACCTGCTCCGCAAGGCGACCCTCGCGACCGAAGAAGGCCGCCTGCGCTACGACCGGATGATGATGCGGTTCCCCGTGCTCGGGGATCTCATCCGCAAGAACGCCGTCAACCGTTTCGCCACAACGACGGCGATCCTCCTCAAGTCCGGCATCCCGGTGCTGGAGGCGTTGAAGATCTCCAAGAACGTCGTGCAGAACGCCGTCATCTCCAGGACGCTCGGCGAAGTGCACGACGCCATCATCGAGGGCTCGGACATCGCGACGCCGCTTCAGGCGTCGGGCGCGTTCCCTTCGATGGTCGGGTACATGATCGCGACCGGCGAGCAGTCCGGGCAACTCGACGACATCCTGGAGAGGATCTCGGAGGCCTACGACGAGGAGGTCGAGTTCTCGACGCAACGCCTCACCGCGGTGCTCGAGCCCGCCATCATCGTTTCCCTCGCTCTCGTGGTCGGTTTCGTCGTCATCGCCATCGTCTTGCCGCTCTTGCAGATGGGAAGCCTCACGCATCGCTGAGGCCGCGTGGCATCATGGACGCAATCCTGCGGAGCGTCCCCGCGTCGAAGCGTTCGGGCCGGCGCGTCGTTCCAAACTCCGGAAACCAGACATGAACCACCGTCGTCGTCGCCGCGAAGGCGGCTTCTCCCTCCTCGAAATCCTCATCGCCGTCGCCATCCTCGCGATCATGGGCGGCCTGGTCGCCGTCAACCTCTTCCCCAACCTGATGCGGGCCAAGCGCGAACGGGCGAAGGCCGACATCCTGAACATCAAGCAGGCGATCGACATCTACCGTCTGCACAAGGGAAAGCTCCCCGAGACCAGCGACTGGCCTCAGGCGCTCACCGAGAAGGACGAGACCGGCTCGTCCACCCTCGACGAGGACAAGATCAAAGACCCGTGGGGCAACACGTACGAGTACAAGAAGCTCGGCGCGAACGACTACGACATCATCTCCTACGGCGAAGACGGAACTCAGGGCGGCGAAGGCGAAGCGGCCGACGTCACGCTGAAGACGATGAACCAGGAGAAGGACGAGAAGTGACCGGCACGTCCGCCGCGCTCGACCGTCGCCGAACGATGAAAGGCTCCCGGGGCATGTCCCTGCTGGAGATCCTCATCGCGCTCGCGATCATGTCGGTCATCGGCGGGTACGTGTTCGTCGACTACGCGGGCGCGACGGTGGTGGAGCGGCTCAAGGCCGCGTCGCGTCGCCTCGCGGGCTACTCCGAGATGATCCGCGGCCTCGCCGTCTCCCGCGGCGTCACCTGCCGGCTCGAGCTCGACTTCGACAAAAGCCGGTACCGCTACGTCCTCGAGCCGCCGCGGGACGAGTTCGGCCGGCACGTCGACGCCGACGACGCCGAGAACGTCCTCACCGAAGAAGAAATCCAGGAGTGGTACGACGCGTTCCCCTGGGACGATCTCCCGCGCGACGTCTACCTTTCCCGGGTGCTGATCTCCAACCGCGAGTACTTCGACAAAGGCGTCGTCACCTGGCCGTTCTGGCCTGACGGGTCCGCGGCGACGTTCGTGCTGCACCTGAAGTCGTCGCGAGGCCACGTGGCGTCCGTGGCGTTCAACGGGCTCACCGGCACGGCGACGGCGGAGCCCGACGTCGCGCTCGGTTTCTCCGTCGCCGAAGCCGGCGATTTCTCCAACATCATGGGCAACCATGCGCCGTCGTCCGGCAAGGAGGCCGACGACGGCGCGAAATCGAAATCCAAAGGGGGCGCCGAAGGCCGAAAGGACGGTCGATGACGCGTCGACGCCGGAACGAAGGCGGCTTCTCGCTCCTCGAGGTGCTGCTGAGCCTCGCGATCGTGAGCATCGGCACGGTGTATCTCCTCACGACGCTCGGCGGCGTCACCGACCTCGCCTTCACCACCAAAGTGAACCGCCAGTTCCGCCACCTGTCGCAGTACCAGTACGGCCAGACGGTGATCGGCAAACTGCATTCGGACGAGGAGGATCCTTTCCTCGACGGGCAGTCCGGCGACTTCTCCGACGTCGGCGGGTGGGCCGACGAATACGCGGGCTACACGTGGGAGATCCGCGTCGACGAGGTGTGCGTCTGCGGCGGCGGCGGGACCGACCTCGACGAAGCGGGCTTCGTCGAAGACGGCTCCGGCTTCCCTTCCCGCCCCTACACCGACGACGTCGTGCGCGCCGCGTCGGGCGAAAGCGGCGGATTCGCGTCGATGCTCGGCGACGCGGCGCCGAAGCCGGCGGGACAGTTCAAGAAGCGCATCACCCTTTTCGTCCGCTGGGCCGGCGAAGATGCGGAGCACGACCGGACGTTCACGCTCACCACGCTGGTTCCGTCCGACGACGAGTCGAAGGGCGAGCTTCCGCCCGGCGGCGGCGAAGGCGGCGGTCCCGGGGCCGACGGCGCCGCGGGCGACGGCGGCAAGGCAGGCGGCGACGGCCGACCGGACGGTTTGAAGGGCGGCGAAGACCGCGGAGACAGGCGATGAATCGACGACGCGGCGAAGCCGGCTTCACGCTGGTCGAGATGCTGATCGCGATCGCCATCGGGGCGATCCTCATGTCGTCGGCGTTCCTCTGTCTCGGCAGCGCGATCCGCACGCGGCGCGTCGTCGCCGATTTCTCCACGCCCTACGCCGTGGGGCCGGCGATCCTCGACGCCCTCGAGGCCGACCTCCGGAACGCCTTCCTCTACGACATGAAGGAGAACGACGCCTTCTGGGGCGTCGACGCCGACCTGAACGGCGGCGAGGCCGACGGCCTTTCCTTCGTCACCGCGACCCAGTGCCAGATCGGCGAGCCGGAGCTGAAGTCGGGCATCTTCGTCGGACACGAAGGCGAGCGCGAACGGCGCAGCTTCATGACCGAGGTGCAGTACGTCTGCCGTCGGAATCCCGACGACCCCGGCAAGCTCGAGCTGTGGCGACGCGAGGATTTCTACGTCGACGACTCCATCCACGACGGCGGCATCTACCGGCTCCTCTACGACCGCGTCCTCGAGTTCAAGCTCGAGTACGTGGCGCGCGACGAAGGCGGCACGGCGGGCGGCGGGCTCGCCGGAGGCGCCAAAGGCGTCGACCAGATGCGTCAGGACGGTTGGAACTCGATCGAGGAGAAGCTCCTCCCCCGGGCGGTGATCGCGACCGTCGGCATCTACGCCCGTGAGAACGAAGAGGACGCCGAACGGCGCGGCGAGCCGCAGGTGTTCGTCTTCCGCCGTTGGATCCCGTTGCCGCAGTCGAACGAACCGACGGACCAGCTCAAAGAGAACACGTCCTGGACCGGGACCTACAGGGCTCCGAACGCGGCGGCGGGCGGCGCCGCGGCGGCTCGCG
>DASPNK010000167.1:0-2428 GCA_035626575.1 Planctomycetota bacterium
CGGCGACGCGGGGGCGGGCGCGGGCGGCGCAGCGGGGGCGCGAGGCGCCTCCGGGACGAGCTTGACGTCGCGCCCGAACTCGCGCGTGAGCTGCGCCTCCGCTTCGGCCTCGCTCATGCCGCCGCGCATCAGCTCCTCGGCGCGCGCCTTGATTCGGGACGGCGCAGGCGCCGGCGCAGGCTCGACGCGGCGCGCTTCGGCGAGACGTCGCATGGCGCCGTCGAGGAGGTCGCGGGCGCGCGCCAGGCCGACGGCGTCGAGGTCCGGGCGCGTGAGCAGCGCCCGCGCCTCGTCGATCATCGCGGCGGCGTCTTCGAGATCTTTGGGACGCGAATCTGCCGCGCGGCGCGAGGCGGGCGTCGGCGCCTTCGCGCGGACGCCGGGCGTCGGCGCGACGCGGGCGCCGAACCCCGCGCGCCATCGCTTCACGGCCTCGTCGCTCGGAGCGAGGACGACGGTCAACGCGAGCCGGGCGCCGGCGCGATCGACCTCCAGGTCGACCGTGCTCCCCTTCGCTGTCCGGGCGAGCGCGGCGGAGAGATCGTCGTCGTCCGCGACGGCGGCGTCGCCGAAGCGCAGGATGCGGTCGCCCGCCTTCATGCCCGCGGCGGCCGCCGGAAAGCCCGGCAACACCTCGTGCACGCGAAGGCCCTGGCCCGTGCGGTTCGGCCCGTCCTCGCAGCGGATGCCGAGACGGGGCGGAGGGCCGACGTCGACCTCCGAGGTCTGCGGTCGGACCGCCGCCGCGCTCGCGGCGGCGACGACGAAAACTGCGAACAGGCGCTGCATGGGGAAGGGGCGCGGGCGACGGCCCGCGACCGTCGGATTACGGGGCGTCGACGGCGACGCTCCGTGCGCGGCGCCGATCCGGCGCGCTCTCATTCCACGCCGGGCGCGAGGATCTCGAGCTTCTTCACCCGGAGCACGCGCAGGTCGACGCCTGGTCGGGACTCCGGCGCTTCGGCTTCGAGGATCCCCACGTGTTTCCCGTTGAAGTCCGCGAGCTGGTACTTGTCGCTCACGAGGTAGTACTCGCGCTGGCTTCCGCGATGCAGCGCGTACTTAGGCGCCGACTCCAGCACGCCCGGGATCGGCGGCGCGAGGCGCACGAAACCGACCGCGACGTATTGCTTCGAGCGGCGCTCGCGCTGGGCGGCCTCCTCCTCCTTGCGCTTGCGGAGCGCCTCGAGGTCCTTCTCGTAGGTCAGCTGGGCGGCCTTCGCCTTGCGCTCGGCCTCCGCCTGCAGCTCCTTCGCGTGCCGCAGCTTCGCCTCGACGTCTTCGGTCGCCTTCAGGTCGTCGAGCATGCCCTGCGCGCGGATCCGGCGCGGATCGTCCTCCGACGGCGCCGCGTCGACCACCTGCTGCAGCGCTTCGCGCACGCCCTTGAGGTCGCGCTCCAGCGCGGGCTTCTTCTTCTCGGCCAGGAACCGCTCGAACGCGGCGTCGGCCGCGCGCGCCCGGTCCTCGTCCGCGGCGCGGCGGCGCAGCGTGTCGACCAGTTCCTTCGAGCCCTGGCGGAGCGTGTCGCGCTCCCGGGCGTCGCGCTCGGCGAACTCGGCGGCCGCGGCTTCGGCTTCGGGTGCGCGCTTCACGAAACGCGACGAGACGTAGCCGGGGTGCGACGTCGGCATCAGCAGCCGGACCCAGTCGTCGCGGCGCCCGACGATCTCGACCTTCGCGCCGGACTCGAGCTCGCCGAGAGAAGGCTCCTCGGTGTCGGGCGTGCCGCGCAGCTGGAGATCGCGCGCGACGACCGTGCCGAGCCCGGGCTCGTCCTGGCGGATGTAATCGCGCGCGCCCCGGCGCCCTGCGGCCCACAGCGGCAGCCCGCCGGGGATTTCGACTTTGAGCCAGTCGCCGTTCCGGCCGACGACCTTCACCACGTCGCCCACGCCGAGCTTGCGCACCGGCGAATGAGCCTCGGAAGGTCCGCCGCGCACGTTGAGTTCCGTCGCGGACACGCGACCGAACCACGGAAACGAGTCCTGCGAGGCCGCGTCGGGCGCGGCGGGGCGGGTCGCGGGACGGGTGGTCGGATCCTGCGCGGCGAGGACCGCGGCGCAGAGGCAGAACGCGGCGGCGGACGAGAGCTTCATCGAGGCGGGCTCCGAGGCGACGTGCCGCCGGCTTTCCCTTCCGGCGACGCCGCGCACTCTACGCCCGCCCTCCCCCGACGGAAAGCGCCGCTTTCCCCGGCGACGGCGGCAGCTGATTCGTCGGAGCGCATTCCCGAGAGAACCGGTCCCCGCGGCGACGCTCCGACGTGTCAGCCTCGCCCGAGGTTCGACCGGCCCACGTCGAACGTCGTCGGGCCCTCAGAAGTCCTACGGAGGCCCGCGCCGCGCAGCGGCGTCATGACGCCGCCGCTCCGCGAGCGGAGCGGAATCAACCCACCGGCGCGCCGCGAGCGGCGCGCAATCAGTAA
>DASPNK010000168.1:0-7088 GCA_035626575.1 Planctomycetota bacterium
CCGCGAGGTCGACATCAAGGACCTCGGGCAGTTCCTGGACTCCGTCCTGCGGGCGCCGCCGCCGACCTCGACGACGCCGGTCCCGAAGATCCGCCGGAGACGCCCGTCTCGCGCCGCGGCGACCTCTGGCTGCTCGGCGACCACCGGCTTCTCTGCGGCGATTCCACTTCGTCCGAGGACTTCGCCCGCCTCCTCGACGGCGAGAAGGCCGCGCTAATCGCGACGGACCCGCCCTACTGCGTCGACTACACGGGCAAGGACCGACCGATCCACGACGGCAAGCCGTCCGGCAAGGACTGGTCGCACGTCTACCGCGAGGTCGACATCAAGGACCTCGGGCAGTTCCTGGACTCCGTCCTGCGGGCCGTCCTGCCGCACGTCGTCGACGACGCGCCGGTCTACATGTGGCACGCGCACGTCCAGCAGCCGACGATCGCGGCGGCGTTCGAGCGCCACGGTCTCCTCCTGCACCAGATCCTCGTCTGGGTGAAGCCGACCGCGACCTTCGGCCACAGCTACTACCGCTGGCGGCACGAGCCGTGCGCCTTCGGCTGGAAGAAGGGCAAGAAGCCCGCCCATGGCTTCGGCCAGCTCGACTCGATCTGGGAAGCCGACTGGGAAGGGAAGGCCCGCGTCGTCGGCAACGAACACCCGACCCAGAAGCCGACGAAGCTCTTCGAGATCCCGATGGAGCAGCACACGACGCCGGGCGCCGTCGTCGTCGAACCGTTCTCCGGGTCGGGGAGCCAGCTGATCGCCGCGGAAAAGCTCGGCCGGAAGTGCCGGGCGATGGAGATCTCTCCGGCGTTCGTCGACGCCGCCGTGAGGCGCTTCGAGCGGGCCTCGGGGAAGAAGGCGACGCTCGCCGCGACCGGCCGCGGGTACGCCGAGACCGCCGAAGAGCGCGAGTCGCCCTGAGCGGAGCAGCGAGACCACACCATGGCGCGCCCCACGAAACTCACGCCCGAGCTGTCGAAGAAGCTCTGCGAACTCGTCGCCGCCGGCGTCGATGTGGACCGGGCGGCGGCGTGCGTCGGCATCTCGCCGCGGACCCTCGAACGATGGCGCGCCAAGGGCGCCGGGGCACGGGCGGGCCCGCACCGCGACCTCGTGCTGGCGCTCGGTCAGGCCGACGCCATGGCGGAGGTGCGCGACGTGCTGATCATCGGGAAGGCGGCCCAGACCAACTGGAAGGCCGCCGCCTGGCGCCTCGAGCGGCGGTTCGCAGCGCGCTGGGGCGCGAAGCGTGCGATGGACCCGCCCGAGGGGCCGACGAAGGAAGAGGTGGCGGCGGGCTACCGTGAAATGCTGCGCCTCATGGAGGAAAGCATTCAGCCACCGCCGGCGACGAACACGAAGGAGCAGGCCCGTGGAGCGTGACGCCGAAGACGGCATGGACCGGCTTTGCAGAGAAGCGGCGCGCGCGGGGACGGCGGAGAACTTCCTCGCGCGATGGGGCGCGCATGCCGAGGCTCAGGCGGCGGTCCGACGCCTCGCGGCGGCGATGGAGCGCCTTATGAAGGGGGTGCGGCCGGGGGCGGTCGTCATCGACGACGTCGCCGAGATGGATGCGCACCAGGAACGGTTGAGCAAGCTCGCGGCGCTCCTCGAAGGCGAGGTGGATCGCAGTCTGCGCGAACGGCGTCCGGTGGAGGCCGATCCGGCTGCGGCGGCCTCCAGGCGTCGGGCTCCGGGCGCCCGGGCGAAGCGCCGCACCCGTCCGCCGCGCCGTTGACGGCGGCCGGGGGCGGTCCGGCGCACACCTTCTGGCGTTGAAGCGGCGCCGCCGGCGGTCCCAAAGCGAGCGGAAACCGCCGAGTTCGTGCGCTTCGGCGACGGAAAAGCGCAGGAACCTGATGCGAAGGGCGACCTCCTGGCCGCGGCTCCGCGTCCACCGAACCGTGGCCTTTCGGCGGGGGAAGTCGAGAAGCGACCGCGCGTGCGCGGCGCGTTTTGGGCATGGTCGGACGGCTGCTCGCACGGCGACGAGGCCGTTAGCTCTTGGCGCTCCGGCGTTTATGTCGACCGACCACGGTGTTCGTAAGGCTCCCGTAGGCGCGTCAAAACCCCGCGGGAAGGTCCGATGATGCCGGGAATGGGACATCGACGTTTGCAATCGCATCGCCGCTGTCCGAGCCGTCCGTTAAGAAAGAATAAGCCCGCGCAACTCGTGGCGCGATGAAGAAAGCAGCCAGCAATGGACGTGAAACCGAAAGTAGTGACCCTGAGATCGATCGCCTTGCAGGCGCTCACGTCGAATTCCGATACGGCGTTTCTGAAGCGCGTGCTTCGCTCGATCTGCGCAAGGTTCGGGGAGTACGGTGGCCTGCTCCTGCGGAGCCGTCCGAAGACGGCGGGTCGCGGTTCGCCAGGTCCATGGGAGCAAGTAGTCAAGAAAACGAAGTCTTCCCACGAATTCGCCCGCTTTACGGCTCCCTACGGGTTTGAACTGTCCGGATCAACGCCGGACCGAAAGACTGGAGTCCCGCGCGGCTACAACCTGATCGAGGCCGCGACCAGTTTTTGGGACTTGGAGTATAGCTGGGAGCGAGTCGGCAACGGTTTTGCCAAGGAATCATTCGAGAACTTCTGCCACCGACATTGGTTCCTGGAGCTATTGTCGAATAAATTACCTGCGTGGTTTCCGCGGAATATCACCGGCGTCGAACTGCCCAGTTGGGCGGCATACTCAACGACAGGTGAAGCGACCCGCTTTGTGACAGACATATTTCGGCGTGGAGAAGAACTCATGGCGAAGAAGCTCGTTTTTGACATCGCGACGGCCGCAGCCGACGCGCTTGAATGGCATTCCGAGTCGACTTCGACCTTCGATGTTCGCAAATGTAGCGACGTCGGCGCCATCCAGGCTGCAAAGATGCTGAATGTGAGCGATCGAACCTACGCTCGCCTCGTCCGTGACGCGAAGGAGCGAGGTATCGCCAATCCGGGCTTGAACGACCTTCGGCTCTTGCAGGACGAGCGGCGCTTGCGGCAACTGCAGCCGCTCGATCGACGACACAAAAGCACGCGACGGACTCGAAAAAAGAGAGCTTCGCCAGCCGCCACTGCTCGGCGCCGAATCGGCGCAACACGCAGCGGTGAGCCCACCGCCCCTGCGGATTGAAGCGCCGATGCGATTCGAGGAGATCCGCGACAGACTGGCCCGTGCGCGAGACGGAATCGCCTGTGGCGCGAAGGACGACCTGAGACCCATTGCGGCCGCGCGCCTGGCCCTCGCGGCCGCTGGCGCTTCCTATGTCCTACTCTTAGGTCGGAACCGCAAGCGTATTCGTGGTTCAGGACCTTGGCTCGAGTACGGCACGGGACTTCGCGTCACCGAAGTACTGTCCTGTCGCTGTCCGCAAGGCTTTGACGGCATCTGGGGAGTCCATAAGGACGGCAAGTGCGTAGGCGGCATCTCATTCCGAAGATTCTGCCACTGGATATCCGCCATGCACGCGGAATGGGAGCAATACGAGTTCGGACCACCCGTGGTGGACGACCCCCAAGGATTCCTCGATCGGCATATTTTCATCGAGGCCCTGTGCGGAACGTTGTCGACCCGCTACGGCGAGCGGCTTCGGTTCGCCCTTCCGAAAATCACACTGACGACCGTCTCCGGAGATGTGGACTTCGCCGTCGATCTTTTCTTCAGATCGGACTCCGAGTGGCGACGTTTTGCCATTGCGGAGCTCGCCGATCTCGGCTGCTTGGTCGCAACGCGGCTGTCATCCGAGTTCGAGAGCGTACGAGAGCCCTTGAAGAAGAACGCAAACCGCCGACGGGACGAAGGACCGCCTTCAGCGCGGGCGGTAGCCGAGCAGCTCGGCTGCTCGTGTCGGCAGGTCTACCGCTACAGGAAGGTCTTGGCGGGAGCCGGGAGAACTCAGCCGACGATCGCCGACTACCGGCGCGTGCAAGCGGACGCCGACTCGAGGCGATCCGGCGGGCTACGGAGGAGTCCCAAGCGGGTGTGACAAACGATGCCAAACGGAGAAAATGGAGCCTCTGTTCGCTCAAATCTCCCGAGAAAACGCACCGTTTCTTGTTTGTCATCGTTTGTCACAGGTCTGGCTGACAAACGAAGCGGCGCCGGAGCATCTGACCGCCAACAACCACGGCGGTTCCGATGCAAACAACGAAGCAAGTCCTCTCGGCGCTGCGGCGGGCGAACCCCGAGCGCCGCGTCACCGAAGACCTGATCCGGTCCGCCATCCGACGGGAGGTCGTCGCCGCGCCGCAGCTGGTCGCCGGACGGTTCCTTTGGACGCCCGACGACGTCGCGCGCCTAGCGGATGCGCTCGCGCTGTGGCGCCCAGCGGCCAATGGCGGCGAAACACGCTGTGAGCCCGCGGGGAATCCGGGGTCGAACGAACGGGCGGAGGCGAGACTGTGACGCCGGGGTGCGGCGCTCTCTCGGAGCAGCACGCAGCCCTACTCCGCGCGTCGGCGATCTCCGAGACGGTCGCCGCGCAGCGGGGGTACCGGACGATCGTCGACCCCGAGGAGCTCGCCGCTCTTGGATTCTCCGAGGCGCAGCGGCTTGTGCCGGGGCTTCTCATTCCCCTTCGGAACGTCACCGGCGAGGTGGTCGGGCATCAGTATCGGCCCGACAGACCCCGAACCGTTCGCAAACGCGTGTGCAAGTACGAGTCGGCCAGCGGGGCGAAGAACGTCGTGGACGTTCCGACGGCGTGCGCCGCGAGCCTGCGCGACCGGGCGATTCCGCTTTGGATCACCGAAGGCTCCCGCAAGGTCGACGCCGCCGTCTCCGCAGGGGTCTGCTGCGTCGGAGTTCTCGGCGTCTGGAGCTGGCGCGGCAAGAACGAATTCGATTCGACGCTGGCGCTCGGCGACTGGGATTCGGTCGCGCTCAAGGAGCGCCGCGTTTACTTGGCGTTCGACTCCGATCTCGTCACGAACCCGAAGGTCAGGCAGGCCCTGGACCGCTTCAGCAGGTTCCTGAGTTCCCGAGGAGCCGAGCCGGCCACGGTCTTGATCCCGTCCGCCGCGGGCGGTGGGAAGCAGGGTCTGGACGACTTTCTCGCGGCGGGCGGAACGGTCGACGAGCTGATCTCGACGGCGGTTGCCGGCTTGCCCAAGAGCCACGGCCCGCCCTACCGCGCGCATCCGTTCGGCTTCACCTACCTCAAGGAGACGCGCGACGGCGTCGTCGAGGTGCAGATCTCGAACTTCACCGCGAAGATCGTCGAGGACATCACGATCGACGACGGGCAGGCCAGCTGTCGCTGGGTCGGCGTCGAGGCGCGCTCCCTCGACGGAAGCAAGCTGCTTCGAATCGCTGCGTCCGAGTTCCCGAGCTTGGACTGGGTCGCGCAAGAGCTCGGTCCGCGTGCCGTGGTCTACGCAACGCCTGGGTGCAAGGAACATGTGCGCGCCGCGATCCAGCTTCTCGCCGGCGAACAGACGAAGCTGACGATCTACCGGCATCTCGGTTGGCGGGAAATCGACGGCGAACCGGTCTTCCTGCACGCGGCAGGCGCGATATCCGCCGGAGGCGATCGGGACGACCTCAAGGTCGAAGTGACGCCGGCGCTTGCGGGATTCGCCTTGCCCGCTTCGACGCCTCATGACCAAGTCGCCGCGTCGGACGTCGAAGCGTGTCTCAAGTTTCTTTCCGTAGCGCCGATCGAGATCACCGCGCCGATCTTCGCGGCGGTGTGGCTCGCCGTCACGCACGAGACCGACGTGACGCTCCATCTCTTCGGCGAAACGGGCCAGTTCAAGACGGAACTCGCCGCGTTAGCGCAGCGCCACTTCGGCGCCGGCATGGATGCCAAGCACCTGCCCGGGTCCTGGCTTTCTACCGGCAACGCTCTCGAGGGGATCGCCTTCGAGGCGAAGGACGTGCTCATGGTCGTCGACGACTTCAACCCGAACGGGGCCGTCGACGCGCAACGCCTTCACCGCACCGCCGACCGTCTGATCCGAAGCAAGGCGAATCGAGCGGGCCGCGCACGCATGACCTCGACCGCGGAGGTCCGATCCGCGAAGCCGCCGAGGTGCTTGATCGTCAGTACCGGGGAAGACGTTCCCGCCGGCCATTCCTTGCGCGCGCGGATTCTCTGCGTCGAGGTCCCGCGAGGCGCCGTCGATCCGAACCTGCTCACGGCCGTGCAGCGTGCAGCCGCCGCGGGCGGGCCCGCGCGAGTGATGGCGGCGTTCCTGCGTTGGTTCGCACCGATGCGCGACCAAGTGGGCGCGCGCTGGGAGGGCGATCGGGCCGCCCTTCGACAACAGGACCTCGGTGATGCGCACCGCAGGTACGCCGACGCGGCCGGGGACCTATTGGTGGGCGCCGCGACCTTCTTCGAGTTCGTCCGTGCGACGACATGCATGCCGGTCGAGGACACCAAGACGCTCGAGAAGAACGTGATCGACGGAATCTACGCCGCCGCGCGGCTGCAAACGGAGCAAGGCGACGAGGCGGAACCCGCCGCCCGCTTCCTGAGGCTGGTCGCTTCCACGTTGGACAGCGGCGTGGCTCACCTCGGCGCAATGGACGGCGGGCCTCCGGCCGAGCCGGCGAGCTTCGGCTGGAGCGTAAGCGCTGGGCATTGGAACCCGCGCGGGCCGTGCATTGGCTGGACCGACGGCGCTTCCGCCTACCTGATCGCGGACGCGTCACTCGCCGTCGCCAACGATCTCGCTCGGAGGACGAGCGCGGAGGGCTACGTGTCGAAGGCGGTCATCTGCCGACGGCTGTTCGAGCGGGGCTACCTGGCCTCGACGGATCACCGGGGGAACAAGCGCCGGTTCGAGGTTCGCATCACCGTCGGCGGCCTTCGCCGAAGCGTCCTTCATCTTCGACTTGGTGCACTCCGCGGCGACGGCGGAGACGAAGACGCTGGGCCACCCGGGACACCTGGGCCACCCACACGCGATGAAGGTCTCGACGCGCAACGTCATGCACCAGACGCCGACGGGGAACGAACCGGCTTCACGCGGGGGTATCCCGTTGTAGGTGGCCCAGGTGTCCCAGGTGGCCCAGCGCAGTCCGGCCGGTACGAGCACGAAAGGGAGGAGCCGTGATTCTTCGCCTTGCGGTCATGCGCGACGCCTTCGTC
>DASPNK010000169.1:0-7085 GCA_035626575.1 Planctomycetota bacterium
CACCACCATCGGCGGGAACACCGGCTCCTTGCCGAGCGGCCCCGACAGCGTGTCGCCGGTCTTCACCGACTCGCTCGCGTTGCGCACCGCCTCTTCGATGACGGTGTTGCCCGCGGTCTCGGCGACGATCTCGAGGGCGCCGACGATCGGCACGCCGGACTTCACCAGCGTCGAGAACGTGCGCGAGAAACGCGAGAGCGCCACCTTGCGGAAGAGGGAGCCGAAGACCGGCACCTTCAGGATGAAGCGGTCCCAGAGGCGGGTGCCGCGCTTCGTCTTCTTGAACGCCGAGAACCCGAAACCGGCGCCGATCATGCCCGCGAAGATGAGGAGGACGTTCGCCTTCATCCACATCGACGCGCCCATCACCGCCTTGGTGACGCCGGGCAGCGGGACGCCGAGGCCGTCGAAGATCTCCTTGAACTTCGGAACGATGCCGATCATCAGGAACCCGGCGATGCCGAACACGAGCACCAGCGAAATGACCGGGTAGGTCATCGCCGACTTGATCTCGCGCTTCAGATGCTGGGTCGCCTCGAGATAGTCCGCGAGGCGCTCGAGGATCTCCGAGAGCTGGCCCGACGCCTCGCCCGCCTTGACCATCGAGCAGTAGATCTCGCTGAACACCTTCGGGTGCTTGCCGAGCGCGGCGGACATGTCCGAGCCGCTGCGGATGTCCTCGACCACGGTCGCGAGGCAGGACTTGAAGCCGCGGCTCTCCGCCTGCTCCTGGAGCACCTCGAGGCACTCCAGCACCGGGATGCCGGCCGAAATCATCGTGGCGAGCTGGCGGGTGAAAAGCTCGACCTCGCCCTTCTTGCACGTCGAGCGGACGCGCTTCTCCGCGACCGCCGCCGCCTGCCGGATCTCCGTCGGGATCAGCGTGCGGCGACGGAGCTGGTTCGCCGCCTCCTCGCGGTTCGGCGCGTCGATCACGCCGGCCACCGTGCGGCCGGAGGGCTCCCGCGCCGTGTAACTGAACTGCGTCATGTCGTCGGCCTTCCTCGCGCCCCCGCGGCCTCAGGCCGCGCGCGCCTTGTACGGGTCAATCGTCGCCCTCGCCGGACGGCGGAGTCGCCGCCGCCGCACGCGCCGGCTTCGTCGTCGGCTCCGCGCCGTCGGCGGCCGACACGCGAAGCACCTCCTCCACGCTGGTGACGCCGCGGCGCACGTTGGCGAGTCCCGCCTGGCGCAGCGTCACCATCCCCTGCTTCATGCCCGCGCGCCGCACCTCGAGCTCGTTGCCGCCGCGCAGGATGATCTCCTTGATCGCTTCGGTGATCTCGAGCGTCTCGAGCACGGCGAACCGGCCCTTGTATCCGCCGCTGCATTTCGCGCAGCCGACGGGCTGGAAGATCTTCGCGGTCTTCGCCTCCGCTTCGCTCATGCCGACCTCGACGAGGCGTTCGACCGGCGCCTCGACGGGCTTCTTGCAGAACTGGCAGAGCTTGCGGGCGAGGCGCTGGGCGCAGACCACGATCGTCGACGACGCGACGAGGAAGGGGTCGACGCCCATCTGGATCATGCGGGTGAGCGTCGACGGCGCGTCGTTGGTGTGCAGCGTCGACAGCACGAGGTGGCCGGTGAGCGCGGCCTTGATGGCGATGTCCAGCGTCTCCGGGTCGCGGATTTCGCCGACCATGATGACGTCGGGGTCCTGGCGGAGGATGGACCGCAGCGCGGCGGCGAAGGTGAGCCCGCGCTTCGGGTTCACCGGCACCTGGTTCACGCCTTCGAGCTGATATTCGACCGGGTCTTCGACGGTGATGAAGTTGTCGTCGTCGGTCATCAGCTCGTTGACCATCGAGTACAGCGTGGTCGACTTGCCGGAGCCGGTGGGGCCCGTGACGAGGATCATCCCGTAAGGCGCGGCGATGCCGCGGCGCAGCGTCTCCAGCGAGCCCGGCTCGAACCCGAGGTCGTCGAGGCTCAGCACGAGGTTGGACGAGTCGAGGAGGCGGAGCACCGCCTTCTCGCCGTGCACCACCGGGAGGATCGAGAGTCGCAGGTCGATCTGCCGCCCGTTGACGCGGATCTGGAACTTGCCGTCCTGCGGCTTGCGGCGCTCGGCGATGTCGAGCGACGCCATGATCTTGAGGCGCGAAAGCATGGCGTTGTGCGTCGCCTTGCCGAGGGTGTGCGCCTCGCGCAGCACGCCGTCCTTGCGGAAGCGCACGCGCGTCTTCTTCTCGAACGGCTCGATGTGGATGTCGGAGACTTTCTCCACCGCCGCCTGGTACAGGATCATGTTGACGGCTTTGACGACCTTGGAGTCCTCTTCGCCGCCTCCGATGTCCGCGAGGTCGACCGAGTCCTCCTTCGAATCGGCTTTGACGTCGATTTCCCCCTCGTCCCCGCCGAGGAGCTCCTCCATTTTCTTTTCGTCGCGGCGATAGAGCGCCGTGACGGCGCGCTTCACCGCGGCGTAGGGGGCGACGAGCGGCCGCAGCTCGCATCCGGTCTTCGCCTTCAGATGGTCGAGCAGCGGGACGTCGAACGGGTTCGCCAGAGCGATGGTGAGGCAGGAGCCGATCTTCGACACCGGCAGCACGAGGTGCGCCTCGGCCGCGCCGCGGTCGATCAGCTCCGCCGCCTGCTCGTCGATCTCGAGCAGGTCGAGATCGATGGGCGGGAGGTTCGCCTCGCGGGCGAGCAGCCCGGCGAAGGTCTTCTCCGGCAGGAGGTTCTTCTCGGTGATCGCCTGCGCGAGCGGGATCTTGTCCCGCGCGGCGATCTCGTTCGCCTGCTCGAGCTGCTCGGGCTTCAGCTTCCCCGATTTCTCGAGGAGGGCGCGGATGCGCCGATCGAAGCCGTCCGACATCATCGGCGCGGCGACGATCCGGCGAACGCGGGCGGCCCGGCCGTGCGGCCGGCGAGGCGGAGCAGGTCGTCCTTGTCGGTGGAGCGCGCCAGGGCCTCGTCCATGGCGATCGCGCGGCGCTCGAACAGCTCCCACAGCGACTGGTTCATGGTCCGCATGCCTTCGCGGCCGCCGGTCTGGATCTGCGAGTAGATCTGGTGCGCCTTGTTCTCGCGGATGAGCGCGCGGATCGCCGCGTTGGCGATCATGATCTCCGCCGCCATGGCGCGGCCCTTGCCGTTGGTCGTCGGGACCAGCTGCTGGCAGAACACCGCCTGCAGCGCGAACGACAGCTGCGTGCGGATCTGCTGCTGCTGGTAGGCCGGGAAGACGTCGACGATGCGGTTGATGGTCTGCACCGCGTCGGAGGTATGCAGCGTGGCGAAAGTGAGGTGGCCGGTTTCGGCCAGCGTCAGCGCCGCCTCCATGGTCTCGAGGTCGCGAAGCTCGCCGATCAGCACGACGTCGGGGTCCTGGCGCAGCACGGCGCGCAGGGCGCGCTTGAACGCGTAGGTGTCGGTGCCCACCTCGCGCTGGTTGAACAGGCACTTCTTGTTGGAGTGCAGGAACTCGATCGGGTCCTCGATGGTGACGATGTGGTCCTGCCGCGTCTGATTGATGTGGTTGATCATCGCGGCGAGCGTCGTCGACTTGCCGGAGCCCGTCGCGCCCGTCACGAGGATCAGCCCCTTGGGCAGGGCGCAGAGCTTCTCGCAGAGGTCCCCCGGCAGGCCGAGATCCTGGAAGCCGCTGATCTTGTAGGGGATCAACCGCAGGACCGCGGCGACGCTGCCGCGCTGCTGGAACACGTTGGTGCGGAAGCGCCCGAGGTCCTTCACGCCGAAGGAGAAGTCGAGCTCGAGCTCCTTCTCGAACGCCGCGATCTGCTCGTTGGAGAGGATCGAATACACCATCTTCTTGGTGTCGGCCGCGGGCATCGGCTCGGGGCCGACGTCCACGAGCCGGCCGTCGAGGCGGAGCTTCGGCGGCGATCCCGCGGAGATGTGCAGGTCCGAGCCGCCGCGCTTGACGAGCTGCTCCAACAGGTTTTCGAGCGTATACATGCCGGCTCCGCGGCCCGTCGGTCGGACGGGTTCCCCGTGCGGCTTATCGGCGCGAGGTTCGACCTTCATGAAGCGCAGGGCGCGCGCCCGGCGCCGCCCCCGCTGCCGCCCTCCGGTCGCCGGCGCCGTCCGTAAACCGGGTTGCGCCGGCGCCGCGGATCCACGGGGGGGTCGACGCGGGACCCGCCCGTACAATCGCCGGTCATGAATCCGCTCGTCCGATTCGGCGTCGCGGCGTGGGCCGCCCTGCTTGCGACGTCCGCGTCCGCGCAATGGGGCACGGTCAGCTCGCTTCACACCAGCAAGGTCTCCGTCGCCGACGACCTGGCGCTCGACCCTCTCGAAGTGGCGCGCCGCGCGACCGAGGCGGGCGACCTCGACAAGGCGATCGCGACTTATCAGGACCTGCTCGACCGCATGTCCGATCTGGTGTGGCACGCGGTCAAGGCGCCCCGCAGCGGCGGCGAGACGGAGCGGATCCTCGAAGGCGACCGCTTCGTCGGCCTGCGCAAGCGCGTCCACGATCTGCTCAAGGCGCTCCCCGGGGACGGTTTCGCGCGGTACCTCGCGCGCGAGGGGCCCCGCGCCGAGGCCGACCTCGAGCGCGCCGCCGCCGCCCGCGACGAAGAAGCGCTCCGGCGCCTCGTGCGCACCCGCTTCCTCACGCCCGCCGGCCCGCGCGCGCTGGCCGCGCTCGCGGACCTCGGTTTCGAAGACGGACGCCCCGAGGACGCCGCGCTCTACGCCGAGCGCCTCGCGTTCGGCGAGCCCGACGCCGACCTCGCCCTCCGCGCCCGGGCGGTCGCCCGCGCCGCGCTGGCGCGCTTCGCCGCCGGCGACGGCGCGCGGCTTCGCGAGCTTCGGCGACGCCTCGACGAGCCGCTCGCGCAGGCGCCGATCGTCGCCGGGGATTCCGCGGCGCCGTTGGGCGCGTTCGTCGACGGCCTCGCGGCGCGGCTCCCGGCCCCGGCGGCGTCGGTCGCCGCCGCGCCGGCGTTCGGATCGCGGCCGTGGCCGCCGGTCCGGCTCACCGTGCAGCACGGCAAGCGTCTCTACGACAACGAGGAGCGCTTCCTCTCCTTCGACCAGTACTTCGTCGAGGCCGGCTTCACCTACGCGCCGATCATCCCCGCGATCGCCGACGCGGCGATCTTCGTGAACGACGGGCTCTCGCTCCGCGCGATCAACCTCTACACCGGGAAGACGCTCTGGACGCGCGACGGGCGCGCGCCGAACTTCCAGGGGCGGCGCAACTGGAACGTGACGTACGAGCCGGTGGTCGACCGGGGCGTGGTCTTCGCCTACCTCGAAGACGAGCCGCAGATCCGCGAGGACAAGAAGTACGAGTTCAACGGATTCATTCCGATCGAGACGATCGTCACGCGGAAGCTGTACGCCGTCGATGCGCAGACCGGCGAAACGCTCTGGACCCACGCGCGGCTCGACGGCGCGAAGAACGCCGACGAGCGCGCGTTCCTCGCGCGCCTCAGCGTGTCGACGCCGCCTCTCGTCCTCGGCGAGCGCCTCTACGTCGGCGGCAGCTACTACCACGGCGGCTTTCGCCACTGGCTGTGCGCGTTCGACCGACGCACCGGCGCGATCGTGTGGCGCACCTTCGTCGCCCTCGGCCAGGCCGAGCAGAACATGTTCGGCCGCCAGGTGAAGGACTCCCCGCCCGGTCTCGTCGCCGAGCGCGACGGCCTGCTCGTCTACTCGACGAACATCGGCGTCGTCGCGGCCGTGGACGCGGCGACCGGCGCGCCGCGATGGGTGTCCGCCTACGAGCAGGAGCCGATCCCGTCGGTGGACGGGCCGGTGGTGACCGAGCGCGCCCCAGGCTGGGCGCCGCATCGGCCGATCTTCCACGGCGACGACGTGTACCTCGGCCCCGTCGACGCGCTCGACTTCCTCGCGTTCCGCACGTCCGACGGCGCCTGTCGCCGGGTGCGCGATCCGCAGCGCAACGAGTCGGCGCGGCGCACGCGGTTCAACGGCCTGCGCCACGTGATCGGCCTCTACGACGGCGCGATCGTGCTCGCCGGCAAGCTGCTGATCGCCTTCGACGTGACCGCGACCGGTTCGCAGGGCGATGCGACCCTCAAGTGGAAGGCCGCGCCCCTCGAGAACGCCGGGCTCGGCGTGGGCGCCGTGGACGGCAAGCCGGCCGTCGCGGGCGACCGCGTGTGGTTCTGCGTGCACCAGCCCGGCGGGCGCGGCGGGCAGGCCCAGCGACCGCGGCTGTTCGCGGTGCATCTCGGCACGGGCAAATACGTCGAGGAGCACGTCGTCGAAGGCCGGTTCGGGTCCGGCAATCTCGTGTTCGGCGACGACGCGGCCGTGGTCGCGGGCGGTTCGCCCGACGCCGCCTACCTCTCCGGGTTCGTCGACGTGCAGCGCGCGACGGCGCGCCTCGAAGCCGCCGCCGTCGAAAACCCCGACGACCCGCGGCTCCGCTACCGCCTCGGCCAACTCCGTCTCCAGGCGGAGGACTATCCGGAGGCGGTGAAATCCTTCGAACGCTCGCTCGCCGCCGCGCTCGCGCAGGGCGCCAAAGGCGACGCGGCCGCCGCCGCCGCGCGTCAGGCCCTGTACGCCGTTTACCTGAACCTCGCCGTCGAGTCGACGCGGACCGGCCTCACGCTGCCGCCGTCGTCGGAGGAACGCTTCGCGCTCGCCGCGAAGTACGCGTCGACGCCGCGGCAACGGACCGCGGTCGCGGTCGCGAAGCTCGCGTGGTCGCTGCGCGTGCAGCGGCCCGCCGCGACTTACGACGTCGCGCGCCACATCCTGCGCGACTTCGCCGACGAAGAGACGACGCTCGACGGCTCGTTCGTCGACGTCGTGCCGGCGCTGAGCGACGGCGCGCGCGTGAAGGCCGGCGTCGCCGCCGCCCTCGCCGCGGCCGCCGCGGCCGAGCGCGCGCGGAACGCGACCGACGCCGTGGCGTTCTACGGCGAAGCGCTGCGCCGCTTCCCTCAGGAGACGGTCGTCCGCAACGGCGAGACGCTCAGCGTCTGGCGCTACGCCTACGAGGCGGTCGAGGCGCTCCTGCAGTCCTCCGGCCGCGGCGCCTACGCGGCCCAGGAGGCCGAGGCGAAGCGGCTGCTCGAGGAGGCGCGCGCGGAGAAGGCGTTCCGCAAGTTCGAGGAGGTCGTCGAGCT
>DASPNK010000170.1:0-2140 GCA_035626575.1 Planctomycetota bacterium
GGCTCCGCTTTTCGGTGCGCGATGACGGGCCCGGCCTTCCGACGGGCGCGGACGGCCGGGTCGGGATCGGCCTGGCGAACACCCGCGCGCGGCTCGAGGCGCTCCACGGCTCGGCGCAGGCGGTGACGCTGCGGACGCACCCGGAGGGCGGCGCCGAAGCGACGATCGAGCTGCCGTACCGCCCCGCGCCGCGCGGCGCGGCGGGACCCGGCGAGTACCGCGTCATCGGGCGGGCGGCCGATGCCTGAGCGGCTCCGCGTGCTCATCGTCGATGACGAACCGCTCGCGCGCGAGCGCATCCGCCGCCTCCTGGCGCGGCACGCGGACGTCGAGGTGGTCGGCCTCGCGGCCAACGGCGAGGAGGCCGCGACGGTCATCCGCGTCGCATCGCCCGACCTGGTCTTCCTCGATGTCCAGATGCCGGGGCTCGATGGCTTCGGCGTGGTCGAGCGCGTCGGCGTGGAGCACATGCCGCTCGTCGTCTTCGTGACCGCGCACGACGAGTTCGCGCTCAAGGCGTTCCGCGCCCACGCGCTCGACTACCTGGTCAAGCCTTTCGACGACGATCGCTTCGATGCCACCCTCGACCGCGCGCGACGCATGGTGCACCAGCGGCGCGCGGGCGAGATCGGCGAGCAGCTCGGCGCGCTCCTCCGCACCGCCGCGGCGCCGCGCACCGCCGCGCCGGCCGGCGACGCGGCTGGCGACGACCCCGCCCGGCTCGACCGCATCGCCGTCAAGACGGGCGACCGCGTCCGGCTCGTCCGCGCCCACGAGATCGACTGGATCGAGGCGGAAGGACCTTACGCGCGGCTGCACGTCGGCAGCGAGACGCACGTCCTCCGCACCGCCATGCACGAGCTGGAGAGCCGGCTCGACCCGCGCCGGTTCGTGCGCATCCACCGCTCGACGCTGGTCAACCTGGATCGCGTGAAGGAGCTGCGGGAGTACTTCCGGGGCGAGTACCTCGTCCTCCTCGAGGACGGCACCGAGCTGAAGCTCAGCCGGTCGCGCCGCGCCACCCTCGAGGCGCTCCTCGGCCAGTCCTTCTGACGCGTCGGACGGAACGGCGGCCGATCGTGGTCGACGCGGCTCCTGCCACGCGGTGAGGGAACCCGCCGCCCCGTTCATTCCGCCGACCGCGCCGTTCGCATCGCCAGGTCGCAGGTCGTTCCAGGACCAGGGGCGCCGCCGGACCCCGCCGTCAGCTTCCGATCGTGAGCACGCAGCAGCACCCTCACGTTTCAGGAGCAGCGACCATGCGGAACCCCATGATCATCCTCGCCATCGCCGGCATTCTCGTCGTCGCGCCAGGCGGCGCCCGTGCGCAGGACTATGCGGCCGTCGCCGCGCAGGCGCAGGCGGCCTACACCGCCCGGGACTGGACGAAGGCCGTGCCGCTCTACCGGCAGCTCGCCGCGCTGCCGCAGGCGACCGCCGGCAACGTCTACGACGCCGCGTGCACCATGGCGCTCGCCGGGCTGAAGGACGAGGCGTTCGCCTACCTCGAGCAGGCGCTCGACAGGGGCTTCTCCTCCTTCTTCCACCTCACCGACAACGACGCCGACCTGGCGTCGCTCCGCAACGACGCGCGCTGGCCGCAGATCGTGGCGAAAGTCGACGCGAAGATGAAGGCGACGCTCGGCCCGCGCTTCGATGCCGACTACCGCAGCGAGCTGATGGCGCTCTACCGCACCGACCAGGCGGTGCGCGCGGACATCACGAAGCTCATCGAGAAGCACGGGATGCAGTCGCCTCAGGTCGACTCGGTCTCGCGCCTGATGCACGAGGTCGACTCCGCCAACGTCGCGCGGCTCGAGGCGCTCATCGCCACCCGCGGCTGGCCGGAGAAGAGCGTCGTGACCGCCGAAGGCGCCACCGCCGCCTTCCTCGTGATCCAGCACTCGTCGCTGCCGGTCATGGAGAAATACCTCCCTGTCATGCGCGAGGCCGCCGCCAGCGACGAGATGTCGAAGTCCCAGCTGGCGATGCTCGAGGACCGCGTCCTCATGTTCAACGGCAAGCCGCAGCTCTACGGCACGCAGCTGAAGTACAACGAGGCCACGGGGAAGCCGGAGCTCGCGCCGATCGAGGACGAAGCGAACGTCGAAGCCCGCCGCAAGGCCGTTGGCCTCGGCCC
>DASPNK010000171.1:0-3282 GCA_035626575.1 Planctomycetota bacterium
CGAAGGAGCGACACGTGCGCCGCAGGCACTTCGGGATCGTCGGCGGCGTGGACCGCCAACACGGGCGTGCGCACGCGCGTGAGCTGCAGCGCGGGGTCGAGCGCGGCGAGGTCGCGCAGAAGCTTCCGTCCCGGAGGCGTCGGCGCGTCGGACGGCAGTCCGCGCAGCGCGTCGACCTCCGCGCGGACGGCGAGGATCTCCTCCTGAATCGTCTCCTCTTTCTCCCCCGCCGCCGCCAGCCGCGCGCGGAGCCGCGCTTCGAGGGCGTCGGCGAGCGACCGCCCCGGGGCCGCGAGCGTCACGACGCCCGCGAGGGCTTCGGGATGGCGCACGGCCAATTCGGCCGCGACGAGCGCCCCTTCGCCGTGACCGACGACGACGGTGCGCGACGGCGGGACGCCGGTCGCGGCGCGGGCGTGGTCGAGGACCGCTTTGGCGTCGGACGCGAGGTCGGCGAGGCCGGGCTCGGGACCTTCGCTCGCGCCCGCGCCGCGTTTGTCGAAGCGCGCCGACGCGATTCCGACGCGCGCCAGCTCTTCGGCGAGGCGCCGCGGCAGCCCGCCCTGGCGGCCCGCGCCGAAGCCGTCCCGGTCGAGGGGCCCGGCGTCGGCCAGGATCACGGCCAGCGCCGGCGGCTCGACGGAGCGGGTCGGGACGAGCGTCGAGACGCCGAGCTTCGCGCCGCCCGGCGCCTCCACGACCGCGCGCGACTCGGCGCCGACGCCCGCAAGTGCGGGCCGCGACGCGACGTCGACCCGCGACAGCTCGCGCGACTCCTCGCCGGGAAGCGCCGCGCGCTCCACGCGACCGTCGGCGTCGAGCCACACCGTCATGCCGCCGCCCGGCAGATCGACGTATCGCGCGCGCTCGCCGCGCGTCTCCACCAGCACGTTGCGGATCTCGGCGTCGGCGACGATGAGCGCGCGGAACGAGGCGCGCCCCTTTTCCTCGAGCCACGGGAAGAGCGCCTCGGGGAAGGCCGGGTCGGCGACCACGTCGAACGCGCCGCCGTAGGCGGTGCGCGTCCGCGCGCCCAGCGGTCCGGCGTCGCGCACCCGCGCGCCTTCCTCCGACGCCGCCGCCGAGACGCGTGCGACGAGCGCGCCGTCCGGCCCGCGCAGCTCCCGCTCGTAGTTGCGCACCCGCCCGCCCGCGGTTTCAAGCACGGCGGTCAGCCGCGCGCCGCCGTCTCCCCGGCCTTCGCCGCGGACCGCGCCGGCCGACCGCGAGAGGACGACGCGGCCGACCTCGCGGCCGCCCGCCCGATGAACGTACTCCTGCGCAGGAACGCTCGCGCAGGCCGCCGCGAGCCAGGCCAGACCGAATCGGATCATCGCTCGTCCTTGAGGAGCCCCGTCCCGGGCTCGATGATACGCCGCATGTTCCGAAGGGGCGCCGCGTCCGTCCTCCTGCTCGCGTGCGCGGCGTGTTCGGTCGCGCCGCCCCCGCTTCCCGCCGACGCGCCGCTCGACGCCGTGCTCGCGCGTCACGGAGAAGCGGCGACGGTCCCCGCCGAGCCCGTCGACTCGCGTCCGTCGCCCCTCGAAGTGGTCCTCGTTCGCGACCGGCACTTCGCCGGCGACGGAATCACGTACGTCGACGAGGGCCTGCGGGCGGTGCAGCGCGAACATCGAAGGCTCCTCGACGACCTCGTCGGACGGGGATTCCGGCTCCTCGCCGTCGAGTGGCGGAAGGGCCCGCTTCCCGGCGACGACGATCCCCTCGCGGCCGCCCATCGCGACGCGGTGCGGCGCGCCCTGGAGACCGGCGACGACCTCGATCGCTGGTCGATCTACCAGCCGATCCGCTACGAGATGGAGCTCGCAGGGCGCGCCGTCGTGGTCGGCGTCGAGGACCCCGAACTGTACGACGCCGACGTCGCCGCGCTGGAGCGGCTGCTGGATCTCGCCCGCGCGTCCCGCCTCGACGAAGGGACCGACGGAGGCGCGCGCGACGCAGGGCGGCTCGCCGAACGCGCGCGGATCCGCCGCGCCATGAGGCTTCGCATCGCGCCGCGGGGCCGCGCCGTCGCGCGCAACCTCCTTCTGGCCATGGAGGCGTACGACGCGCGGCGCGCGGTGCTGCTGGTGGGCGCGGCGCACGTGCCGGCGGCGTCGGCGGAACTCGCCGCGCGCGGCGTCCCCCACCGGGTTTTCACGACGCGGTCGTTCGCAAAGCGGGAGGACTCCGCCCCGGTCCGGCCTTGACCCCGCCGGTGTTACCCTGCGTCGCGGGAATCCGGGACGGCCGCGTCGCGCTTCGGCGCGCCGAGGAAAGTCCGGGCTTCACAGAGCGGGATGGCGGCTAACGGCCGCCGGTCGCAAGGCCAGGGACAGCGCCACAGAGAACAGACCGCCGATGGCCGCCGCAAGGCGGATCAGGCAAGGGTGAAACGGCGGGGTAAGAGCCCACCGCCGCGGCCGCAAGGTTCGCGGGCACGGCAAGCCCCATCCGAAGAAAGACCAAATAGGCCGGGAGCATCGCGGCCCCAGGCGCAAGCCCGGAGTCGAGGTCGGGACGCGGCTCGCGTCCTCATACCGGCGGGTAGGTCGTTCGAGGCGCCCGGCGACGGGCGTCCCAGACGAATGGTCGTCGCCCCCCTCGGGGCACAGAACCCGGCTTACAAGGGTTCCCGCTGCGCCGCCGACGAGGGACGGCGGCGTCTTGTTTTATGATTCCGCGCCGCTCGCGGCGCGGCGGCTTCATCATTCCGCTGCGCTCGCGCAGCGGCGGTTTGTCGAACGCGGCTGTCGCCGCGGAGGCCTTCGACGTGAGGCGACGGCGTCCGGAGATCGGCGGTGTCCGGCGGGTCCGAGTCGGCCGGACAGGACCGAAGCGGCCCGCACCCGAACCGATCAATACCAGCGGCGGCGGCGGATTTCGGCGGCGCGGCCGGTCCAGAGGAGGTACGCGACGGTCGTCAGCGCGAGCGCCGACCACACGACGAGCACCGCCCACATGCCGACGAGGCACGCCGCGAAGGAGATCGCGTAGCCGAGCGTCGCGAGGACGAGTTTGAAGCGGCGAGGCGGCGGAGGGGCCATGACTTCGACGGATCCGCGCCGCCGCCGCGGGGCGGGGCGCGGCGGCGCTCAGCCCTCGCGGTGGTTGCCGAGCCGCCCGTCGATGACGAGGTCCGACCCGCCCGCGCCGACGACGCGGACGTGGACGTCCGAGATCCACGGAGCGTCTTCGAGGGTCGGCACGCCGACGCCCGCGATGGGCCCCGGCGCGGTCATGCCGCCCACGAGGAGCGGCGCGACGTAGATCCGCACCCAGTCG
>DASPNK010000172.1:0-3331 GCA_035626575.1 Planctomycetota bacterium
CTGCTCGTGGGCATGGCCTACGAGCGTCGCCACTCGCGCCTCATCGCCGATTACGGCGGCGTGGCGAAGGTGATGCCGCGCTTCACCGCGATCTTCCTCGTCGTCACGTTCGCGAGCATCGCGCTGCCGCTCACCAACGGCTTCGTCGGCGAGTTCCTCATCCTCGCGGGCGCGTTCAAGGCGGCGCCGGTCGCGGCCTGCTTCGCCGTCGTCGGCGCGGTGCTGGGCGCCTGGTACATGCTGGGCGCCGTCAAGCGCGTGTTCTTCGGACCGCTGACCGATCCGCACAACGCGGAGCTCAAAGACGTGTCGCTCCGCGAAGGGCTTCTGGCCGCGCCGTTCGTGCTGGCGATCGTCCTTACCGGCGTGAAGCCGGAAGGGGTTCTCGCGCTGATGCGACCCGGAGCGGAGCGCATCGAGAGCCAGGCGCATCGCTCGGCCCTTCCGCGTCCGGCCGACGCGGCCGCGGTCGACGGAGCCGGACGATGACCGCCTTCCAGATGACGATGCCGCTCCTGATCCTGGTCGGCGGCGCCACGGCGATCCTCCTCTTCGGCGCGTCGGGCTCGAAGAGCGGCGCGCGCCCCCTGCCTCCGGCCCTGACGCTGCTCACGTGCGCCGCGGCGCTGATCGCGCTGTTCGCGCTGCGCCCGGAGACTCCGGTGCGCGGCCTGGACGGGTTCGTGTTCTGGGATCCGCTCGGCGTCGCGGGCGCCGCGCTCGCCGTGTTCGCCACCGGCGTCCTCGGCCTGCTGGCCGGCGACTACCTGAAGAAGGCGGACGCCAACCACGCCGAGTTCTACGCCCTCGCGCTCTTCGCCGCGGCGGGCATGGTCGTCATGACGCTGACCGACCACCTCGTGTCGGTCTTCCTGGGGCTGGAGGTGATGTCGCTGTCGCTGTACGTCCTCTGCGCGATGCTGCGCGGACGGGCGACTTCGACGGAGGCGGGCATCAAGTACTTCCTCGCCGGCTCGTTCGCGTCGGCCATCTTCATCATGGGCCTCGCGCTGCTGTTCGGCGCGACCGGCCGTCTCGACCTGCCCGGCGTCGCTTCGCGGCTCTCCGACGGCGCGGGCCCCGGCCAGGCGGGCGCGGTGCTGCTGCTCGGCGCGTTCGCGTTCAAGCTGGCTCTCGCGCCTTTCCACCAGTGGACGCCCGACGTGTACGAAGGCGCGCCCACCCCGGTGACCGGATACATGTCGGTCGCGGTGAAAGCCGCCGCCTTCACGGCGTTCTTTCGCCTCGTGCGCGCGGCGGGGCCCGACGCGGCGCTGCACGGCGCGCTGGCCTGGCTCGCGGCGCTGACCATGCTGGTCGGCAACCTCGGGGCGCTGGCGCAGACCTCGGTGAAGCGGATGCTGGCCTACTCGAGCATCGGCCACGCCGGATACCTGCTCCTGGCGCCGATCGCCGACGCGCCCGGATCCTCGCAGGCGGCCGAGGCGATGACGACGTATCTCACGGCCTACGCGCTCACCAACCTCCTCGCGTTCGGCGCGCTCTCCTTCCTCGAGACGCGAGAAGGCGCCGGCCTCACCTTCGAGGAGCTGCGCGGCGCGCGCTGGCGTCGCCCCCTGCACGCCGTCGCCCTCTGCGTCGCCATGCTGTCGCTGGCGGGCGCGCCGCCCACGGCGGGATTCCTCGCCAAGTTCCGGCTCTTCGGCGCGGTGCTCGAGCGCGGCCGGGCGACGGGCGAGAGCGTCTACTACCTGCTGACGGCCGTCGCGGTCGTCACCAGTCTTGCGGCGCTCGGCTACTACCTCCGCGTCATCGTCACGCTCTACTTCTCCGAGCCTCAGGGCTCGCCGGCGAACCTCCCGCGCTTCAGCCCGGCCCACCGCGTGGTGCTCGCCGCGCTGGCGGCGGCGGTGCTCTGGCTCGGAGTCGGTCCCGCCGTCCTCGGCGTCGGCGCCGAGGCGCTCTTCGGGTTCGCGCGCGACGCCGCGGGCGGATGACGGGCGCGAACCGGCCGTCGGCTAAACTCGCGCGCCATGACGCAGCTCGGCCTCTTCGGGACGATCCTCGGGCTCGCCGTGTGGCTGGGGTCCGTGGTGTTCCTGACGTTCTACGTCACGCCGCTCCTCACGCGGCGCCTCGGGCCGGGCAAGGCGTCCGAGGTCCTGGCGGTGGTGAACCGCTGGTACTTCTGGCAGAGCTGGGTGTGCGGCGTCTTCATGCTCGCGGGAGGGATCGGACCGCTCGTCGGCCATCCCGAGCAGCGCGCGACGGCGCTCACGTTCATCACCCTGACCGCCCTCGGCATCGCGGTGTCGCTCTACGGCGGGCTGGTGGTCGTGCCGCGCGCGAACGACCTTCGCGACCGCCTCCAGGGCAGCGCGGGCGCGGAGGAGAACCTCTTCGTGCGCGACCGGTTCGACCACATGAACCGCGTCGCCATCTTTCTCAACGGGCTGGTCATCTGCCTGCTCGCGGGCGCCGCGCTCGCCATGAGCTTCCTGTTCGTGCCGTTCGATCCGCCGCAGGGCGGATGATCGGGTTCCTTCAGCCGTCGCCGCGCCGCGCGCCGAGGTGCGGGGCGCCGGCGCCGAGCGTCGCCGCCGTCCACGCCGCGGCCGCGGGCGTCAGCTGGCCGAACACGCGCGCCCCCGCCGTCGACCAGTGCCACGCGAGGTCGTGCGGCGTGCCCGCGAACGCCGCCGCGTAGACCGCCGCCGTCGCCGCGAGGGCGACGAGCCCTTCGAGCCGGCCGCGCGCCGCGGCCGCCCGCGGATGCAGCAGCGCGGCGATCGGAGCGGCCACGAAGATCAGCGACGCGGCGGCCGGGGCGAACACGACGTCGTCGCGGAGGCGCCGCAGCACGTCGAGCCCGCGGTCGACGCCGCGAGCGAGCGCCGCCGCCCAGAACGGCGGCGCCTCGGCGTTCGCCACGAGGTCGTTGCGCGCTCCGACGACGGCGGCGAGCAGGCCGACCGTCAGCGGGACCGCGGCGAGGGCGACGAACGCGAGCCACGGCGCGCGGGCGCCGCCCGGCGCGCGGCGGGTGCGGAGGTGCAGGAGCAGGATCGCAAGGCCGACGGCGGCGCACAGCGCCGCACCCTCGTGCTTGTGCCATGCGGCGAAGGCGGCGCCGAAAACGGCGAGGCGTCGCCAGGCGGGATCGCCGTCGTCGCCGAACCGGGCGAGCCCGTCGATCGCGAGAAGCGCTCCGAGGGCGACGGCGCCGTCCGCCATGAGGAAGGCGTCGGACGTCGACGCGCGGAGATCGGCTCGCAGCCCCGCGACGGCGGCGAGGAGCGCGGCCGCGGCCGCGGGTCGCAGCCGGCGTCGCAGCGCCGCGGCGAGCGCGCCCAGCGCCGACAGCTCGCAC
>DASPNK010000173.1:0-5884 GCA_035626575.1 Planctomycetota bacterium
CGCTACGACGGGCCTCCGCGACGCGACGGCGGCGCGCCGGGCGACGGCGGTCCGCCGCGTCCCGGCCCGGGCGGGGCGTCGGGTTACGCTCCCCCGCGGCGGCCGACCCCGAGGGACGACGGATGAAGGACGATCTCGTGCACGGCGAGCTCTCGGACGTGGGCTCCGTCCGCTCCGAGAACCAGGACCGTTGCGGGGTCTCCGAAGAGGTGGACGGCGCCGAAGGCGCGCGCCGCGGGCGGCTGTTCGTGGTGTGCGACGGCATGGGCGGCCACAACGGCGGCAGCATCGCGAGCGCGACGGCCGTGGAGGCGCTCCTCGAGGCGTGGCGGAAGGCGGAGGGCGGCGGCGTCCGCCGTCGCCTCGCGAACTCCATCGAGACCGCCAACGCCGAGGTGCGGCGCAAGGCCGCGCAGGACGTCACGCTCCGCAACATGGGCACGACCCTCGTGGCGGTGGCGCTCGCCGGCTCGCGCGCCCAGGTGGCGCACGTCGGCGACAGCCGCTGCTACCTGCTTCGCGACGGCAAGGCCGAGCTGCTCACGCGCGACCACACCTACCTCAACGAACTGGTCGACGTCGGCCTGCTGACGCCCGAGCAGGCGCGCCAGCATCCCGACCGCAACATCATCACGCGGTGCATCGGCGTGGGCGACGGGCTGCAGGTGGACTTCCGGACCGTCCCGCTCCGCGAAGGCGACCGCTTCCTGCTCTGCACCGACGGCCTCTACAACTACGTCGACGCCGACGAGCTGGTGCGCGAGGCGGCGCGACATGAGCCGGGCGAAGCGGCGAAGCGGCTGGTCGACCTCGCCAACCGGCGCGGCGGCGAGGACAACATCACCTGCCTCATCGTGCGGGTGAATCGCGTGCCGCAGGCGCCGGAGTCGCCGGAGGACGACGACACGTCGCCCGCGGCGGCCCAGCCGGCGCCGACCACGTTGACCCCCGACCCGTTCGCCGTGACGCCGACCACCGCCACCGCGGCGCTCGGGGCGCGACCGGAGGCGCCGTCCCCGCGCAAGGGGCCCGACGTCGGCCGCGAGCTGACCGAGATGCGCGAGCGCACGGCGCCCGCGCCCGCACCGCGACGGCGAGCCGCGTCGCATTACCTTCTCTGGCTGCTCATCCTCGCCGCGGCGGGATGGGTGGGCTGGCTCATACTCCAGGTCCTCTGATGCGAAGGTCGGTGACCTCATGATCGGCAAGCGCGTCGGACCGTGGCTCATCGTCGAGGAGATCGGCGACGGCGGCCACGCGTTCGTCTTCAAGGGCGTGCGCGCGGACGAGTCGGTGGCGGTGAAGATGCTCAAGCCGTCGGCCGCCGCCGAGGACCACCTCGAGAAGCGGTTCAAGATCGAGGCGGAGGCGCTGAAGACGCTGGAGCATCCGAGCATCGTCGGGTTCCGCGACTACGTCTACGACAACGGGTACCACTACCTCGTCCTCGAGTACATGGACGCCGGCGCGGTCGACCACCTCATGCGCACCATGGGGCCGATCGACGCGCGCTACGCGGTGCCGATCTTCAACCAGATCCTGAAGGGCGTCGCCCACGCGCACGCCTTCGGCTACATCCACCGCGACATCAAGCCGAACAACATCCTCCTCAACCGGAAGGGGGAGGCGAAGCTCACCGACTTCGGCATCGCGCGCGTCCTCGGGGGCGAAGCGCTGACCAAGAAGGGCTTCGTGCTCGGCACTTCGGCGTACATGGCGCCGGAGTATCTGACGCACGGCCGCGCCACCGAGCAGCTCGACGTGTACGCGCTCGGCGTCACGTTCTACGAGATGCTCACCTGCCGGAAGCCGTTCGAGTTCGAGCGCGACGACGAGCCGCTGAAGTCGTTCGCCGAGCGCGTGCTCAAAGGGACGCCGCAGCCGCCGAGCGCGTACGTGCCGACGCCGCCCGCGCTCGAGCGCGTGCTGATGACGGCGATCGCCCGCGAGGAGAAGAAGCGCTACCGCTCGGCGGAGAAGTTCCGCGACGAGCTGTGCGCCGCGTGCCCCGACCTCGTCGATCGGCCGATCCTCATCCGCCAGGGCCGTGCGCAGACCGATCTCATCCAGCTGCAGAAGCTCACGCCCGCGCCCGTGCCGCGCACGAAGGAGCGCGGCCTCGGCGGGTTCTTCAAGCGCCTGATCGGCAAGACGCCGTCGACGCCGGAGGCGGCGCCGAGCGTTCCGGCGCCCGCCGCGGCGGAGGTCGACCCGCACGCGGGCGACGCGGTGCCGTACTTCTCCGAGAGCGGCGAGCTGCGCGAGGCGCAGATGACCGAGCTTTCGGAGCTCGGCGCCTACCTCGCGGCGACCTCGGGCGCCGACAAGGGCAAGCGCTTCGGCTTGCGCCCGGTGTCGCGCATCGGCCGCGACCTGCGCTTCGACATCCGGCCGCGCGACCCGGAAATCTCGCGGCAGCACGCGGTGGTGACCTTCGACGGCGCGGGGTTCCGCCTGAAGGACCTCGGGTCGGCCAACGGCACCTTCGTCAACGAGCGGAAGCTCGCCGACGAATACGAGCTGCAGCACGGCGACATCGTGCGCGTCGGCCGCACCAGCCTGCGCTTCGAGTTCCAGAGGGCGGGGTGAGGCCCGCGGCGCGCGTCGCGGCGCTGCTCGTCGCGGCGGCGGCCGCCGCGGCGCAGGAGTCGCGCCCGGAGGCGGGCGCCGCGTCGGCGCCCGCGCCGACGTCGCGGCCCGCGTCGCCCGACCTGCCGACGCCCGAAGCCTGGTTCGGCCGCCGGCCCGGCGCCGACCGGTTCCTCGCGTCGTGGGACTCCGTGCGCGGGTACTTCGCCGCCGTCGACCGCGCGTCGGATCGCGTGGAGGTCGAGGAGTGCGGGCGGAGCGTCGACGGCGCGCCGATGATCGTCGCCTACGTATCGGCGCCGAAGAACCTCGCGCGGCGCGCGGAGATCGTCGCCTACAACCGCCGCGTCGCGCGCGGAGAGGCGTCGGCGGAGGAGATCCGCGGCGGCGGCTTCCCGGCGACGGTGCTGCTCACCGCGGGCGTGCACGCGACCGAGTTCACCGGGACGCAGGCCGCGCCCGAGCTTCTGTGGCTCCTCGCATCGGGCGCCGCGCCGGACGCCGAGCGGCTCCTCGACGGCGTGCTGTTCGCGCTCGTGCCCTGCGCCAATCCGGACGGCCTCGAGATCGTGAGGTCCTGGTACGAGCGCACGCTGGACGGCCCGTGGGAGGGGACGTGGCCGCCGGTCCTCTACCACCGCTATTGCGGCCACGACAACAATCGCGACGCGTACATGCTCACGCAGCCCGAGTCGCGCGCGCTGAATCGGCTGCTGTATCACGCGCTGCATCCGCAGCTGTACGTCGACCAGCACCACATGGGCGCGAGCGACGCGCGCATGTTCATCGGCGAGACCTATTCCCCGCTGAACCCCAGCGTCGACCCCTTGACCGCGACCAACGTGCAGCTCGTCGGCGCCTACATGCGGGCGGCCATGACCGCCGAGGGCAAACGCGGCCTGCTGCATCGCGCCAACTGGAGCGGGTTCTGGCAGGGCGGGTTCTTCACGAACGCGTGGTGGCACCACATCCCGGCGATCCTCACCGAGACCGCGACGATGCGGCTCGCGACGCCGCTCTTCCAGCGCCCCGAAGACCTCGACGGGTCGTACTTCCGCGGCGTCGGCAAAGACGGCAACAGGAAGGACTGGAACCACCCCTGGCCGTGGACCGGCGGATGGTGGCGGGCGCGCGACGGCGTCGAATACGACCTCTCCGCCGCGCTCCATTCGCTGGACGCCGCCGCGGTCTTCCGCGCCAAGCTGGCGCTCGATCGGCGGGCGGCCGCGCTGCGATCGATCGCCGAGGGCGCGGCCGGGCCGACGACCGCGTGGCTGCTGACGGCGCCGGAGGTCGACGCCGGCGCGGCGGATCGGTTGGCGCGGCTCCTCGCGTTGGGTGGCGCCGACGTCGGGCGGACGACCGCCCCGCTCGAGGTGCGCGGCCGCACGGTTCCGGCGGGCGCCTGGGTCGTCCCTGCGGCGCAGCCGTTCCGCGGCTTCGCGCGCGATCTCCTCGAGCCGCAGGAGTATCCGGATCGGCGCGGTCCCGACGGCCTGCCGGAGACGCCCTTCGACCGGACCGGCTGGACGCTCGCGATGCAGACGGGCGTGCGCGTCGACGCGTTGCGCGGCGCCTCGCCGGCGTTCGAGCCCCTGCGCCTCGACGACGCCGACACGCTGCGGCCGCCGGCGCCGACCGCGTGGCGACCGCCGGAAGGCGCGGCGCGGCGCGTCGGCCTCTATCGCCCCTGGACGACGTCGATGGACGAAGGGTGGACGCGGTGGATCCTCGAGCGCCACGGCGCGCCGTACGTTCCGCTCTTCGACGACGACGTGCGCGCGGGCGGCCTCGGCGCGCGCGTCGACGTCGTGCTTCTCTGCTCGATCGCGGCGCGCGAGCTGCGCGACGGCCACGCGCCGGGCGCCATGCCGCCCGAGTACTGCGGCGGGCTCGGCGACGCGGGCGCGGCGGCGCTGGTCGCGTTCGTGCGCGAGGGCGGGCGTCTGGTCTGCCTCGACGACGCCTGCGAATACGCGCTGGAGATCTTCGGCCGCGAGGCGTTGCCGATCGTCGACGTCACGGCGACGCTGAGCCCCCGCGACTTCTGGTGCCCGGGCGCGCTGCTGGCGGTGAACGTCCGGGCCGGCCATCCCGAAACCGGGCGCCTGCCGCCGGAGCTCGTCGTCCCGTTCGGGGACTCGCCGGCGTTCGACGTCGCGGCGGACGCCTCGTCCGCCGACGGGGTCCGCACGCTCGCGACGTACGCGACCACGCGGCTCCTCCGCTCGGGCCGGATGGCGGGGGAGGCGCGGATCGCCGGGAAGGCCGCGGCCGTCGCGTGTACCGTCGGGGCGGGTTCGGTGACGCTCATCGGCCCGCCGGTGCAGTTCCGCGCGCAATCCGAAGCGAGCTTCCCGCTGCTCCTCGACGCCCTCTACCGATGACGCCTTCGAAGCTCCTGCGCCGCCTCGCCCTCGCCGTCGTCGCCGCGGCCTGCCTCGGGTGCGGCGGACCGCGTCACCTGCGGGTCGTCGAAGACGACGGCGAGGGGCGCTTGGAGGCGGACTGGATCGAACTGGCGCCGCCCCGCGGCCGGCCGCCGGTCCTGCTGATGAACATGGTTCACTTCGGCGCGCCGGAGTTCTATGCGGCGGCGCAGTTCGCCCTCGACCGCTCGGCGTTGGTGCTGATGGAAGGCGTGCGGCGATCGCCGAAGCTCGCCGCCGGCGCCGCGCCGGCGGAGGCGCCGATGACGCGGTTGGAGCGCGCCTTCCACGGGGCGGCCGAAGAGCTCGAGCTGACGACGCAGGCGCGGGCGCTGGCGCCGAAGCCGAACTGGCGCGGCTCGGATCTCACCGAAGGCGAGATCACCGAGCTGGGCGGGCCGCTCCACGCCTACGTCGACGACGCCGAGCGTTTCCGCGAGGCGTTGCGCGACCTCGCGCTCCGGGAGGCGGAGCGCCTCGCGCCGACGCTGCCGGAGCTCACGCCCGAGGAGCGGCTGTCCTACGTGCGTCGCGGTCCGCTGCGCCGCGCCGCGGCGTTCGCGATCGTCGACGCCGAGGTCGACGACGACGTGCTCATCGGGCGGCGCAACGAAGCGGCGTTGCGCGCGCTCGACGCGCTGCACGACGTCGAGGGCCGGGTCGCGATCTGTTACGGCGCAGCCCACGGCCCGGCGTTCGAGCGGGCGCTGATCGCGCGCGGCTACGACCGCGCGGCGTCGCACCGGATGATCGTGTACGCATGGACGCGCCGGCCCCGCCGCGCCGCCCCGCGCCGGCGGCTCGCCGCGTGACCGCCCGACGCGCAGGCGCGGGCGGCGGCGCCCGGCGTTCGAAGACCGCGGCGC
>DASPNK010000174.1:0-4200 GCA_035626575.1 Planctomycetota bacterium
CGGCGGGTTCACGGCGGCGACGTAAGGCTGGAAGCGGAAACGTCCGTCGCCGTCGTTCCACGCGACGCCGGCGACCCAGGCGCCGCTGCCGACGTCCGCGCCGTAGAGATCCCGGTCGCCGTCGCCGTCGATATCCGCCGATCCGATCAGGTCGAAGGTGCGGGGGACTCCGCGCTCGGGGCCGAGGAGGAAGACGCCTTGACCGGAGGCCGCGGCGGCGAGGAGCACGAGGGCCGTCGCGGAACGCATGGAGACCCTTTCGGCCGGCGGAACGTCCCGCTGAGAAACGAAAAATCGCGTCGGAGGTCGGCGGCGCGTTCCGCCTCCGGTTCGGCGTCGTCGGCCTTGCGCGCGCGGCGCCCTCCGGTCGATGCTTGCGTCCGAGCCGCGCGCGCCGCACGGTAGGGCGCGCCGTCGCCCGTTCGCCGCCGCTGAGAAAAGGCTCCTCGCCGCGTGTTCAAGAGCATCGGATCCAACTGGATCTACAACCTCGTCTCGCTGGCGGTGAACCTCGTGCTGATGCGCGAGGTGATTCGGGCGATCGGCGTCCCGCTCAACGGCGCGTGGGACGTCGTGGTGTCGTCGACGGGGTTCCTGACGCTGCTCCTGCTCGGCGTCCCGATGACCTCGGTGCGATGGTTTTCGCAGGCGCTCGCCGCGAACGACCGGCCCGCCCTCGATCGGGCCGTGGCGACCTGCCTCGGCGCCTACCTCATCCTCGGCGTCGCCGCGGCGCTCGGAAGCCTGGTCTTCTTCGCGGGTTTCGACGCCTGGACGTCGCCCAAGATCCTGGAGGAGGTGAAGGGCGTCGCGCTCGACCCGCCGCAGGTGGTCGACGCCGCGCGCGTCGGGTTCCTGCTGATGGCGCTGACGATCGCCGGCGGCTTCGTCAGCCAGGTGCCGTACGCGATCCTCGCGGCGCATCGCGATTTCGGGGCGCGCAACAAAGTGATGATCGGCGCGCTGCTGGTGCGCCTCGGTCTCACGCTCGCGCTGGTGAAGTCCGAGCCCGCCGCGCTGATCAAACTGGGCGCGGTGCAGGTCGCGGTCGTGGTCTTCGAATGGTGCGCCGCCTGGGCGACCGTGCGCCGGAAATACCCGGACGTGCGCATCGGCCTCCGCGGCTTCGACCGCGGCCTCCTCCGGGAGATCCTCGGGTTCAGCGTGTTCGTGCTGTTCCTGAACCTCGGCAATCAGCTCTTCTTCCGCACGAGCGGCATGGTGATCGGGTGGCATCCCGCGGCCTCGTTGTCGGAGGCGAAGGTCTTCGAATCCGCCAAGTCTTTCGTCGTCCCGATCACGGAGTTCGTCGTCAGCATCGCGGCGGTCGTGATGCCCACGGCCGTCCGGATGAAAGCGGAAGGCCGGACCGACGCGCTCCGCGGCGTCCTGATGCGCTGGTCGAAGGTGGCGCTGGGCGTCGCGCTGCTCCCGGGCCTGTATCTGGTCGTCTTCGGGTCGGAGTTCTTCGCGGCGTACATCGACAAGGCGGACTTCGACCACGCGACCGCGGGGAGCGTTCAGCGCATCCTGCTCCTCGGTCACTTCCTCTTCCTCCCCGTGCGCGGCGTCGCGCTGCCGATCCTCACCGGCATCGGCAAGCCGAGGCGCGCCACCGTGGCGTTCCTGATCTGCGGCGCGCTCAACCTGGCCGCCAGCGCAGCTCTCTTGCCGCGCTTCGGTCTCGACGGCGTGGCGTGGGCGATGGCGGCGCCGCTGGCGCTGTTCGCCGCGTATCTCCTCGGGCTCGTCTGCGCGGAGCTGCGTCTGCCGCCGGCGCCCTGGTTCGGCTACGTGTTCGGGCGCGCGGCGGTCGGCGCCGCCGTCGTCGTCGCGGCGACGTACGCCCTCAAGCGGGCGGCGGAACCGCGCTCCCTCCTCGCGCTGGTCGCGGCGGGCGTCGCTTACGTCGCCGTCTTCGCCGCCGTCTGGGTCCTCTTCGTGCACCGCGGCGACCCGCACGTCGACCCGTGGGCGAGCCTGCGCCGGCGCGCGCGCGGTAAGGTCGAGACGTGATCGCGGTCTGGATCGTCGTCGGTCTGCTCGCGGCGTACGTCGTCGCCGAGTTGCTCGCCCGTGCGGCGATCCGCCGCGGCGGCTGGTACGTGTGGGCGCCGGGCTCGCGCCTGCACATGCACCTCGAGCCGGGCGTCATCCCCTCGCAGGGGCCGTTCGTGCGCTTCGAGATCAACCGCGACGGCGAGCGCGGCGACGACCCTCCCGCCGACCCCGACGCCGCCTACCGCGTGCTGGTCGCGGGCGGCTCGGCCGTGGAATGCTACTTCCTCGATCAGCCGCAGAGCTGGCCCGAGGTGCTGAAGCGCGAGCTGTCGAAACCCGAAAGGCTGGCGAAGCTCGGCCGGCCCGCGGTGCACGTGGGGAACGTCGGCCGCTCGCTGATCGGGACGGAGTTCATCGACCTCATCTTCGAGCGGATCTTTCCGCGATATCGGCGGCTCGATTGCGTCGTGTTCATGGTCGGCGCGAGCAACGTCGTGAACTGGCTGATGCGGAAGACGCCCGCCGTCATTCCCGACGACGCGCCCGAGCCGTCGGAGGTGTACGACCTGCGTCCCGACGGGAAGTACGGCTTCCGCCCGCGACGCTCCGCGCTGCGCGAGCTGATCAAGCGGCAGGTCACGTTGAGATGGCGCCCGAAGGTCGAACGCCGCGGCGCGGGCAAGAAACTCGCCGCCGCGCGCGCGATGCGGCGCCGCGCGGAGACGATCCTCGTCGACACGCCCGACCCGGCGCCGATGCTCGACCACTTCGAGCGGAAGTTCCGCGCCCTCCTCCGGCGCACGCGCGCCAAGGCGGGGCGCGTGGTCGTCGCGCGGCAGCCGTGGTTCGACAAGGACTACGACGCCGGCGAGCGCGCCGTCCTGTGGCACGGCGCGCAAGGACAGCCGTACGTCGAAGACGTGAAGACGTACTACGACTTCCCGGTCGTGTCCCGCCTCATGGAACTGGTGGACGCGCGCATGGCCCGCGTCGCGGAGGAGGAGGGCGTCGAGCACCTCGACCTGCGTTCGGGCCTCGAACACAGCCTCCGCACGTTCTATGACTTCCTGCACTTCACGCCGGAAGGGGCGGAAGCGGTGGGGCGCCGGCTCGCGGCGTTTCTCGCGGGCGACGAGGCGCCTTCTCCGGGCGCGGCGGTCCCGCGACCCGACGCCCACGCGGCCCGCTGACGGCGCGTCCGCGGCGACGTAGAGTCCGCCGACCCCGCGACGGAGAGGTCGACATGCCCCGATACACGAGTCCCAGCCGCCTGCCCGAACCGGCCCGCATGGAGATCGCCGACGCCCTCAAGGCGACGCTCGTCGACGGTCTCGACCTGCACGGCCAGATCAAGGTCGCCCACTGGAACGTGAAGGGTCCGCACTTCGCGGCGCTTCACCCGCTGTTCGAGACCTTCGCGGTCTCGCTCGCGGCGTTCAACGACCAGATCGCCGAACGGGCGCTCACTCTCGGCGCGCTCGCCGTCGGCACGTCCAAGCACGTCGCCGCCCACACGCGGCTGCCGGATTACCCGCAGGCCGAGACCGACGGCCTCGAGCACTGCCGTCTCCTCGCCGACCGCATCGACGTCTACCTCGACGCGGTGCGCCAGGCCCGCGCCGTCGCGACGAAGCACGACGACCAGGACACGTTCGACCTCCTCACCGGCGTGGCGACGGAGTTCGAAAAGCACGGCTGGTTCCTCCGCGCGACGCTCGCGAAGTGACGGCGCTCGGCCGGCGCGCCGCCGCACGCGCGCGCCGGCGTCGCCGGGCCCCGTGACCGACGTCTTCGACAAGGCGATGCGCAGCGCGGTGATGGCCGCGGTGCGCGGGAAGAACACCGGGCCCGAGGTCCGTCTCGCCGCCCTCCTCAAGGCGCACGGCGTCCGCGCGCGGCGGAACGTGCGCACGCTGCCCGGCACGCCGGACTTCGTCTTCAAAGAGGTGCGGACGGTCGTCTTCCTCCACGGCTGCTTCTGGCACGGCCACGCGGCGTGCGGCAAGGGGACGCGGCTCCCGCAATCCAACCGCGCCTTCTGGCGCGAGAAGATCGAACGCAACCGCCGCCGGGACCGGAAGGCGCGTCGCCTGCTTCGGGAGCTGGGGTGGTCGGTGCTCACGTTCTGGGAGTGCGGCCTCCGCAAGGATCGATTGCCGCCGCGCCTGGCGCGCCGGCTCGGGCCGCCGCGAGGCGTCG
>DASPNK010000175.1:0-7192 GCA_035626575.1 Planctomycetota bacterium
CCGCCGTCGCGCCGCTGCCGTGGCGCGCGCTGGCGCCGTCCCCCGCGGCGGCGGCCGCGTGCCGCGCCCTCGGGCTGACCGTCGTGGGCGACCTCCTCGCGCTGCCGCGGGCGGGGCTCGCCGACCGCTTCGACGCCGGTCTCGTCGACGCGCTGGCGGCGTTGCGCGGCGAGCGCGTCGAGCCGGTGCGGCGGCACGTCCCGCCGGAGGTGTTCCTCGAACGGCTCGAGCTGTGGCGCCCGGAGGAGGACGTCGGCCCCGTGCTGTTCGCCGCCACGCGGCTCTTCGCGTCCGCCGAAGCGTTCCTCGAGGCGCGCGGCCTCGGCGCGGTCGAGGCCCGGCTGCAGCTCGGTCTGCGCGACGCCGAGCCGACCGTCGTCGTGCTGCGACCGAGCGGGGCGCTGCGGGCGGCGGGCGCCTTCGTGCGCCTGCTCCAGCATCGTCTCGAGCGGCGCCCGCCCGCGGGGCCGCTCGAGCGGCTCACGCTGTTCCTGCCGCCCGACGCCTGCGTGCCGCTGCGCGGCGCCCAGGGCGGGCTGTTCGTCGCGCCCGACGAGACGCCGGAGGAGGAGGCCGACCTGCGAGACCGGCTCGCGGTGCGGCTCGGGCCGGAGCGCGTGCTGACGGCGAGCCTCGTCGCCGATCATCGGCCGGAGAAGGCGTACCGGTTCGTCGCCCACGGCGCGGCGGCGGGGATCGGCGCGACGGCGGCGGCGACGCTCGAGACGGCGACGCCGACCGTCGCGACGCCGCTCGCCGCAGGGCGGCGCCCGCTCGAGCTGTGGGAGACGCCCGAGCCCGTCGACGTGACGGCCGACGCCGCAGGCGCGCCGCGGGCGTGGCGGGACGGCGACGCGAGCGAGCCGTTGCGCGTGGTGCGCGGGCCGGAGCGCGTGGCGGCGGGGTGGTGGGACGGCGACGACGTCGACCGCGCCTACTTCGAGGTGGAGACCCGCGGCGGGCTGCGGTGGTGGCTGTTCCGCGATCTCGCGGGCGACGGCTGGCGGCGGCACGGGGCGTTCACGTGAGGGAGGAGGGGCGCGGTGCCTGAGATCCCCCGCGGGAAAAGCCATCCGCATCCGGCGAAGGCTGCGAGGGTGCGGCCGTTCGACGTCGCCGCGCCGGAGGCGGAGGGCGCCGCTCCGCCGGCTGCGACGGCCGGCGGAGCGGCGGGCGACGCGTCGCAGGTCGCGGGGCCGCGCGCCGCCGCGGCGTCGACCGTTCCGCCCGGCTTCGCCTACGCCGAGCTGCACGCCGTCAGCAACTTCACCTTCCTGCGCGGCGCGTCCCATCCCGACGAGCTGGTCGAGACGGCGAAGGCTTACGGCTACGCCGCGCTGGCGCTGACCGACCGCGCGTCCGTGGCCGGGGTGGTGCGCGCCCACGTGAAGGCGAAGGAGCTGGGGTTCCGGTTCCTCGTCGGCGCCGAAGTCGCGCTCCGCGACGCGGCGACGGTCGTGCTGCTGCCCGTCGACCGCGCCGCCTACGGCCGCCTCTGCAGGCTGCTCACCACGGGGCGGCGGCGCGCGGAGAAGGGGAAGTGCGACCTCGGCGCGGACGACCTCGAGGGGTTCTCCGAAGGGTTGATCGCGCTGGCGATCCCCGACGAAGAGGCGTTGCGCCCCGACGCCGACGCCGCCGCGCTGGAGGCGTCGGCCGCGCGGCTCCGTCCGATCGCGCAGCGGTTCGGCGCCGACGCGTTCCTCGCCTTCGAGCTGTTCGACGGACCCGACGACCGCGCGCGGGCGGCGCGCCTCGAGCGGCTCGCGGCGGCGACGGGCCTCACGCCGGTCGCCGCGGGCGGAGTCGAGGCCCACGTCCCCGAAAGGCGTCTCGCGCGCGACGTCCTGCGGGCGGTCGAGCTGAAAACGACCGTGGCCCGACTCGGGAGCGAGCTGCCGCAGGACGGCGTGCGAGCGCTGGTCGAGCCCGCCGTGCTGCTCCGGCGCTACGCCGGGCGCGAGGAACTCCTCGCCCGCACCGTGGAGATCGCCGCCCGCTGCCGCTTCTCGCTCGACGAGCTGCGCTACGAGTACCCCCTCGAAGGCGGCGCCGCCCGCCTGCGCCGGCTCGTCGAGCGCGGCGCGCGCGAGCGCTGGCCCGACGGCGTGCCGGAAAAGGCGCGGAAGCTCGTCGAGTACGAGCTCGCGCTCATCTCCGACCTCAAATACGAGGCGTACTTCCTGACCGTCTACGAGATCGTCGCCTTCGCGCGCTCGCGGGGGATCCTCTGCCAGGGGCGGGGCAGCGCGGCCAACTCCGCGGTCTGCTACTGCCTCGGCGTCACTTCGGTCGATCCCGACCGCTTCGACGTCCTCTTCGAGCGATTCGTCTCGCGCGATCGCGACGAGCCGCCCGACATCGACGTCGATTTCGAGCACGAGCGGCGCGAGGAGGTGCTGCAGCACCTCTACGGGAAGTACGGCCGCGAGCGCGCGGCCCTCGCCGCCACGGTGATCACCTACCGCGGGCGGAGCGCGGTGCGCGACGTCGGCAAGGCGCTCGGGCTCGCGCTCGACCAGGTCGACCGCCTGTCCGCCGCGCTCCAGTGGTGGGAGGAGTCGGAGTGGCCGGAGCAGCGGCTCGTCGAGGCGGGCTTCGACCCCGACGACGCCGTGTTGCGCCGCGTGCTCGCGCTCACCCGGGAGATCCACGGGTTCCCGCGGCACCTCTCCCAGCACGTGGGCGGCATGGTCCTCACGCGCGGGCGCCTCGACGAACTGGTCCCGGTGGAGAACGCGGCGATGGAGGGCCGCACCGTCATCGAGTGGGACAAGGACGACCTCGACGCCCTCGGCCTGCTCAAGGTCGACTGCCTGTGCCTCGGCATGCTCACGGCGATCCGGAAGGCGTTCGACCTTCTCGCGGCGACGCGCGGCGCGGCGTGGACTCTCGCCACGATCCCCGCCGAAGACCCGGCGACCTACGCGATGATCCGGCGTGCCGACACCGTCGGCGTCTTCCAGATCGAAAGCCGCGCTCAGATGGCGATGCTCCCGCGGCTCCGGCCGGAGCGCTTCTACGACCTGGTGATCGAGGTGGCGATCGTGCGCCCCGGCCCCATCCAGGGCGGGATGGTCCATCCCTATCTGCGCCGGCGCGAGGGCGCGGAAGACGTGACGTTCCCTTCGAAAGAGGTGGAGGCGGTCCTGTCGAAGACGCTGGGCGTGCCGATCTTTCAGGAGCAGGCGATGAAGCTCGCCGTGGTGGCCGCGGGTTTCACGCCCGGCGAGGCCGACCAGCTCCGCCGCGCCATGGGGGCGTGGCGCCGCCCCGGCATCCTGCAGAGCTTCGAAAAGAAGCTGGTCGAAGGCATGACGGCGCGGGGCTACGAGGGCGCGTTCGCCGAAGCGCTCTACAAGCAGATCTCGGGTTTCGGCGAGTACGGCTTCCCCGAGAGCCACGCCGCGAGCTTCGCGCTGCTCACTTACGTCTCATGCTGGCTGAAGCGGCACGAGCCGGCGGCGTTCCTCGCCGCGCTCCTCAACTCGCAGCCCCTCGGGTTCTACGCCCCCGCGCAGCTGGTCTACGACGCGCGCGCCCACGGCGTTCCGGTGCGGCCGGTCGACGCGACGCGCAGCGCGTGGGACGCGACGCTGGAGACCGACGGCCTTCCGCCGCTCCGCCCCGGCGACGCCTCGCCGGACGCGCGTCCGACCACGTACGGGCACGGCGGGCCGGCGGTGCGCCTCGGCCTGCGGCAGGTGAAGGGGTTCTCCCGCGCCGCGGCCGACCGCCTGCTCGCCGCGCGGCGCGAGCGGCCGTTCGCGTCGACGGAGGACTGCCGCCGCCGCGCGCGGCTCAACCGCCGCGAGGCGTCGCTCCTCGCCGAAGCGGGCGCCTTCGCCGCGCTGGCGGAGCATCGGCGCGACGCCTGGTGGGACGCCGCCCTCGACGCCGACGACGCGCCTCTTTTCCGCGACGCGCCGCTGATCGACGCGACGCGTCCCGCGCTGCCCCCGCCGGCGCCCGCCGATCTCGTAGCCTCCGACTACCGCGCCACGGAGCTGTCCCTGGTCGCGCACCCCGCGCGGTTCCTCCGCGAGCGCCTCGGCGCCGTCGGCGCCGCGACCTGCGCGGACTACGCGAAGCTGCCGCACGGATCGTTCGCCGCCGTGGGCGGCGTGGTGGTGACGCGCCAGCGCCCCGCCACCGCGTCGGGGATCGTCTTCATGACCCTCGAAGACGAGACCGGCATCTGCAACGTCGTCGTCCGCGTCCGCGAGCAGAAGCGCCACCGCTCGACGGTCCTCGAGGCGCGCCTCCTCCTCGTGCGCGGCCGCGTCGAACGGCACGGCGAGGTCGTCCACCTCGTCGCCGCCGACCTCGCCGACCTGACGCAACTCCTCGCCGCGGTCCCCACCGCCTCCCGCGACTTCCACTGAGGGGCGCCCGCCGCCGGCGATCCGTGCGTCGCGCGCCGAGAAGATGAACCCGTGCCGCGCCCCGCGGGGACCGCGGAGCGTCGTGCCGAGGGGGCGCAGCCCCCGAGGACGCGCCCGCATCGTCGGTCGGCGGCGAACTCGGAGCGGCGGCACTCCGACGAATCAGGCCGTCCCTCCGATGCGCACCGGGCGCAGGGGCCGCTGCGGGTCGGCTCGGCGCCTACTTCTTCGTCGTCGCCGTCAGGCCAGCAGCGCACGCCTTCGCGCGGACCGCGACCTTGCCGCCGTCGTTTTTCTTCGCGAGGTCTTCGAGCGCGGAGACGATTTCGTTGCGCGGCGCGACGCCCACCCGGTCCAGCAGCTTCTGGAGCGCTTCATCGACCTTGAGTTCGGCGGCGGCGGTCGGTTCGGCGAGCTTGGCGACCAGCTCGACGGCCTGTTTCTCCAACTCGGCGTCGCCCTTGACGGACGTCTGAAAGGCGAGCGCGGCGCGCCGCGCGTCGACGTAGCGGCCTTCCTTCATCAGGTCGTCCACGGCGCGCTTTCCGACGGCGAGCTTCGTCTCCAGCTCGCGCCGCGCCCCGTCGAAGTCGTCGCGGACTTCCGGCGGCACGCCGCGTTTCTCCGCCGCCTTGAGGACGGCCCCGGCCTCCGCGTACTTCGCCTTCCCGTGCATGAGCGCGCGGGCCTTGATCGCGTCGGGCGACCTGCCCCAACCGGACTTGGTCTTCTTCAACTCCGCGACCAACGCCTGGTCGCATTGCGTCACCACGAAGTCGGTGACGCCGTAGCCGAGCAGCGTCCCGTCGACGCCGAGCACCGCGGTGAACGGCACCTGGTCGGGGCCGCCGCCTTCGATGCGGAACGGAGTCTCCGTCGTCGCGAAGCAACGGCTCTTCGGGAACTCCCGCAGAAGGAACCCGGGGAGGTCCCCGGGAGGCATTTTCTGCCACTCGACGAGGATGCAGACGAGACCGTCCTTGGCGTGCTTGCGGTGCATGTCGATCACGTGCGGCACCGAAACCGCGAGGCAGGTCTGCGACCCGGGTCCCCACCAATGGACGAGCACGGGGCTGCCCCGAAACTCCTCGAGCGACTTCCGCCCGTCGTGATGAAGCAGCGTCTTGAAGGCGTACTCCGACACGATCTGATCGACCTGGGCCGTCTGCTGCGCGCCGCAGGTCGATGCGCAGGTCCACAAGAGCGCGGCGACGACCACGAGAGCGGCGGGCGATGAGGCTCGGATCATGGACGGGTTTCCGTACGTTCAGCGCGGCCTGGCCGGAGGTCGGGGACGTTCGAACGCGACCGCGGGCCGATGACCACGGAATACGGCGCCCGACGTCGCGAGGTCAATCGGATTTCGGGAGTTCGCCGAGCGCTTTCGCCCTTCGACGCGTTCGACGGGGCGGCGTCCTTGCCGCCGCAGCGGATGAGGCCGAGCGCCGTCGAGACGCGTCCGGGAGTCTCGCGACGACTCAATCGGGGATCAGTCGGCACGCCCACGCGGCGCTGACGGGCATCTGAAATGCGACCAGCATTCCGGCGCTCGCAATGAGCGGCCTGATGCCCTTCGCGGCGTCTGCGTCGCTTCGGGCGCGCCATGCCACCACAAGGCTGACGACGGTTGTGAGCGGTGTAACCCCGAGAAAGGTGCATGTGCCGAGCAGGAGCGAACCCAAGGCCGCGGGCAACCAGAGGCCGTCGCGTGTGGGGCCGGGGACCAGGGCGACGGCGCAGGCGAGAACCACGACGGCGATGGCGGCAGGAATCGCAGGCACGAAGAACCAGATCTCCGAACTGCGGCGGACGCTCAGCATGAGCGCTCTCGCGACATTTCGACCATGACGCCGGGGGCGGGTCAGGTCGCGGGTCGCGCGACGACGTCGCCAGGCAAGCACGATCGCAAAGGTCCCGTAACCGACGACTGCCGTCGCCGCGACGCACCACGCGACGGACAACGCGCGAAGGAGCGAAGCGTCGTCGGCGAGCTCGTTCGAAAGACGATTCAGTATCTGGAACACCGCGCGCAGGATACGCGGCCACGCTTGAGCTCGATCTACAATCCGAGCATGTGCCGGAGCCTGCGTTTTCGCCGCGCCGCTTCGGCGGCGGTCCTCGCCGTGATCGCTGCGGCGACGGCCGCGTGTTTTCCCGACGGCGGCGCCGCCTCGACGCCGTCCGACGCCGACGCCCCCCCGCCCCCCGCATGGAACGTCGACGGGCGATTCAACGTCGCCTTTTCGACGCTCCTCGGCACTCCCGGCGACGATCAGCTGCGCGAGGCGATCCCGCTCGACGACGGCACGGCGTGGATCGCGGGCCAGGCCAACGGCGACGGCATGCCCACCACCGCGGGCGTCCTTCAGCCGCGGTACGCCGGCGAAGACCTCTCCAAGCGGAAAGGCGACGGCCGCGTCGGCGGCGACGTGTGGCTCGGGCGTCTCGCCGCCGACGGCTCGCGCGTGCTTGCGGGCACGTACTTCGGCGGATCGAAACAGGAGCGCAACGCCTACGGCCTCGAGCGCGCGCGGGACGGCGACCTCGTGTTCTGCACCATGACGCGGTCGCACGACGTGAAGACGACCGCGGGCGCTTTCCAGCCGCGGTTCGGGGGAGGCGAAGGGGACTGGTGCGTCGCGCGCGTGTCGCCCGATCTGAAGTCGCTCCGCTGGTGCACCTACGTCGGCGGTTCGGCCGGGGAGTTCCCCCGCGCCGGGCTGGCGCTCGACGCCGAAGACCGTCCGGTGATCGTCGGCTACACGAAATCGCCCGATTTCCCGACGACGGAGGGCGCCTTCCGGCGC
>DASPNK010000176.1:0-5706 GCA_035626575.1 Planctomycetota bacterium
TCTTCCGTCGCCGCGGTGCAAGACGTGGACCGCGGAGGCCCGCGCGCGGCGCGCAGCGACGCGACGGCCCCGCATCGTCGACTTCCGGCGCGCGGCGGCGAACCGGACACCGCGCATGGCGCCGCAATGCGTCGCTCGCCGCTCGGCGATGCGGGCGCGTCCTCGGGGGCTGCGCCCCCTCGGCACGACGCTCCGCCGTCCTCGCGCGGCACGACGGGCTCGCACCATGACGCCCGGCGGGCGGGCGTCGGTCCTGAATCTTCCGGCGCCGGGCGGGGGTCAGCGCGTGCGGTGGCGCGGGTCGCAATCGGCGTCGCTGCGGCGGCCGCCGAAATCATCCATCGCGTGCGACTCGGAGGTCGCGGGCGCCTGGGACGCCGACGACGACTTCGTCGAGGAGCAGGCGCCGAGCGCGACGGTCGAGACGAGCGCCGCGGCGAGGATCGCACGACGCACGAAACCGGAGATGCGGAGGTCGGACATGTCGCGCTCCCGGAAGACGACGCGGGCGGCGCGTCGGCGCGCCGCCCGGTCGGAGACGTCGATCAGAAGAACAGGCGCGCCTGCGCCCAGAGCAGGAACTGAGGATCGTCGTCGAAGGTCGACGGGCCGGCCACGGTGCCGTCCAGCAGATCGTCCGGGAAGAGGATCGACAGGCCGCCGGAGAACGTGAGCGCGTCCGAGTAGCGGTACTCGCCCCAGGCGTCGATCTCGAAGCCGTAGGAATCGTCGATGCCCGCGCCCTGGTCGGTGTCGGACTGGCCCCACGTGCCCGTGAGCCCGAACGTCCAGCATTCCCAGGGGTCGAAGTGCACGCCGCCCGTGAGGATGAACGCGTCCGTCATCGGCATGACGTCCATCTGCCCGTAACGCGCGCGGAACGCCGCGGTGTTGCTGTGGCGGTTGGGGGCGATCGGCAGGTAGCCGGTGTCGTTCCCGTCCGGCCCTTCGGCGAACAGGCCGCGGATCCAGGCGCGGAACTTCGAGTCTTCGTCGAAGGTTACGCCGAGTTCCGCTTCGACGGCGAACGCCGAGACGTCGAAATCGCCGGGGACCGCGTCGACCGAACCCGTCTGATAGGCGACCTCGAGGTTCCAGTCGAGACCCGCCGCCACGTCCACGTCGCCCGCGAAGCGCGCGCCGAGGGTGTGGAAGTACGCGGGCGCCGCCGGATTGCCCGAGAGCCCGCCGGTCGTGCCGCCGAGGCTGTTGAGCGTGATGCCCGCGTGCTGGTTCGCGTAGATCCAGTACAGGTCGAGCGTCATGTCCTTCAGCGACTTCAGCGTGAAGTACGCGACGTAGTACTCGTCGTGGTCGTGGCCGTCGGGCGAAAACGCCGAGCCGAACGGGCCGTACGCCGGGAACTGGTTGCCGTCGTTCGTCCCGGTCGTCGCGGTGCGCAGCGCCATCGCCGTGATGGTGAAGTTCTCGCCGTTCCAGTCGTAGCGCGCGCCGTCGAAGAAGTAGCCGTTGTACCAGTCGGCGTTGCCGAACTGGAACTGGTTGCCGAGGGTGACCGACTGGCGGCCGACCTTCGACGACAGCTCCTTGATCCCGAAGACGTTCTGCACCTCGAGCCACGCCTGGCAGGCGTGGATCGGCTCGCCCGGATCGAAGTTCGCCGGCGCCGCCGCGTTGCTGTGGCCGTTGTGGCCGAACGCGAACGTCGACTGCAGGTCGAGGTACGCCGCGACGTTCTTGGTGAACTCGTAGAGGATGCCGAAGCGGATCTTGGCGCTCGTCCACGTGCCGTCGCGCTCGACGTCGGCCGCGTTCTCGCCGTACTCCCAGTAGCTGCGGAAGCGGAATTCGCCCGCGAAGGTGAGCCGCTCGGCGCCCGAGCGCACGGTCGTCGCCTTAGCCATCCGCTCGGAGAGGCGGTTGATCTCGGTCTCCACCGCCGCGTCGCGGTCGGCCTCGAGCCGGCCGTCTTCGAACGCGGCGAGTTTCTTCGCCTGGTCCGCGATCACCTCCGACTGCCGATCGACCTTGGCCTTCAGGGCCTCCAGGTCCCGTTTGAGCTCTTCGGGCGTCTGCGCGACCGCCGGCGCCGTGAGGGCGCACGCGATCGTCAACGTGGACGCGAGGATCCAACGCTCCATCTCTTCTTTCTCCTCGTGCTTGGGGAAGCACCTTTTACGGCGAACCCGGTACCTTCGTCCGGAGAATCGCGGCGCGGGGCGCCTTTGCAAAGGTCAGGCCGCCGCATCGGGGTCGTCGAAGGGCCGCACCGAGGCGGCGGAAACCTTCCACAGGCGCCGGGCGACCCAGGGTCGCGCGACGTCCCCTCCCCATAAGTCGTATGGCCGCGTTCGAAATCTTGAGACCTTTCCCCGTCCAGCCCGCGAGCGTAGGTCGTCCCGCAGCCAAGACCTGAGATCGCCGGCGCCCCCGTTCCGGGGTCCCCGGCGGCGTCCCCTTGCCGAGCAACGCATGCCGTTCAAAGCCGCCGCCATCCACCGTCGCCTGCATCGCATCGCCGCCGTCGTCGCCGCGGCGCCGCTGCTGGTCGTCGTGGCGACCGGCCTGCTGCTGCAGTTGAAGAAGCAGATCCCCTGGATCCAGCCGCCGACGCAACGCGGGGCCGAAGGCCCGCCGCAGGTCGGCTTCGACGCGCTTCTCGCGGCGGCCCGCGCCGCACCGGGGGCCGGCGTCTCCGGGTGGGCCGACGTCGACCGCATCGACGTCCGCCCGGCCCTCGGCACGGCCAAGATGCAGATCCGAGGTCGCACCGAGGTCCAGGTCGACCTGGTAACCGGCGCCGTCCTCCAGGTCGCGACGCGGCGTTCCGACCTCATCGAGGCGCTGCACGACGGCAGCTACTTCCACGAAAGCGCGCGATTGGGGGTCTTCCTGCCGGCCGGCGTCCTGCTCCTCGTGCTGCACGTCACCGGCCTCTACCTCTGGTGGCTGCCTCACGGCGTGCGACGCCGGCGCGAAGGTCGCCGCGCGGTTACGAATCCCGAGCCATGACCGCACGCACCGTCCTCATCCTGTCGTTGGCGATCTCGATCCTCGTTTCGGGCGCCGTCGTCCTCGCCGCGCGCCGCGAGGCGGAACGCTCGGGGCCCGCGGTCGACGTGGAGCGCCTGGAGAAGCTGGAAAAGCGCCTCGCCGGCGCCGAAGACCGCGACGCGACGCAGCGCGCGAGCCTCGACCGCCTCGAATCGACGCTCGCGCGGCTGAACGAACGTCTGGCGCTGCTCGGCGAGGCGCCGATCGCCGCCTCGCGCGCGGCGACCGGCGCGGCGGAGTCCCCCGACGGCGCGACCGCCGACGCCGCGTCGCAGGGCGGCGCCGCGGGCGCGTCGGGGGCGCCGCCCCTCACCGTCGCCGCCGCGCTCGAGGCGCTCGCCGATCCGAAGCTCACGGGGATGGCCCGCGCGGAGTTCCTCAAGAAGATCACCGACGCCGGCCTGCTCGACGCGCTCATCGCCGAGCTTGCGGAGCGCGCGAAGGCGCGGCCCGACGACCCGGAGGCGCAGCTGGCCGCGGCCGAGGCGCTCATCCAGAAGATCCAGCAGGTCGGCAACGGCCCGCTTGCGGGCAAATACGCGATGCAGGCGGACAAGCTCTACGACGTCGCCCTGGCGGCCGACCCCGAGCACTGGGGGGCGCGCTTCCAGAAGGCGCTGTCGCTGTCGTTCTGGCCGCCGGCCTTCGGCAAGCAGAACGAAGCCATCCGGCACTTCGAAACCCTGATCGCGCAGCAATCGAAGTCGGGCGCGAGCAAGCCGGAGTTCGCGCAGACGTACCTCTTCCTCGGAAACCTCTACCAGCAGACGGGGAACCCGGAGAAAGCGCTCGCGCTCTGGAAGGCGGGCGCCGCGGCGTTCCCCGAGAACGAGAGTCTGCGCGCTCAGCTCGCCGCCGTCGGGCGCTGACGCGGCGCGCGGCGCGCGTCAGTGCGGCGCGCCGTTGGTCCGGGTCGGCCGCGGGCGCGAAGAGTCGTCGGACGCGGACGAGCTCCGTCGCAGCGGGAGGCGCACCGTGAAGACGGCGCCCTTCCCCGGGCCCGCGCTGCGCGCGTCCACGGTGCCGCCCTGGAGGTCGGTCAAGCGCTTCACGATCGACAACCCGAGGCCGAGCCCGCCGTGACGGCGCGTCGACGACGCGTCTCCCTGCCGGAAGCGCTCGAAGAGGCGCTCGAACTGCTCGGGAGGGATCCCCTGCCCGTCGTCCTCCACGAAGATCTCCGCTCTCCTCCCGTCGGGCGTGAAGGCCCGCACGGACACCCGGCCGCCCGGCGCCGTGAACTTCACGGCGTTGCCGAGAAGGTTGCCCACGATCTGCTGCAGGCGTTGCGGGTCGCCGAGGACGACGAGATTCCCGGCGGCGTCCGCTTCCAGCCTCACGCCCTTCGCCTCGGCGGCGGGTCGGAACGCCTGGACGGCCGCCGACACCACGCGGTCGAGAAGGACCTCTTCGTTCGCGAGGCGAATGACGCCGGCGACGATGCTCGACACGTCGAGCAGGTCCGAGACGAGCTGCGACTGCTGAAGCGCGTTGCGGCGGATGGCCTCGAGCCCCTCCTTCATCCGCGCCGCGTCGGTCGACTCCGAGGCCATCACGTGCGCCCAACCGAGGATCGCGTTGAGCGGCGTGCGGAGCTCGTGGGAGACGACCGCCAGGAACTCGTCCTTCGCCTCGTTCATCCGCTCGGCCCGGTTGCGGGCGGCGCGCTCGTCGGCCAGGCGGGCGGCCTCGAGCCGCTTGCGGTCGGTGATGTCGCGGGCGACCTTCGCCGCGCCGATGATCCGTCCGGTCCGGTCGCGCAACGGCGACACGGTGAGCGACACGTCGATCAGTCGGCCGTCCTTGCGTCGACGCACGGTCTCGTAATGGTCGATCTTCTCGCCGCGTCGCAGGCGGGCGAGCACGTCGTCCTCTTCGCTCAACCGGTGGTCGGGGATGATCAGCGTGATCCGCCGTCCGATCGCCTCCTCCGCCGTGTAGCCGAACATCGCTTCGGCGCCCCGGTTCCAGGACCGGATGACGCCGTCGAGCGTCTTGCTGACGATGGCGTCGTCGGACGACTCGACGATGGCCGCAAGCCGCGCGACCGCCTCCTCGGCCTTCTTCCGCTCGGTGACGTCGCGCGTGATGCACTGCGAGTGGACGAACCGACCGTCTTCGAAATAGCCGCTCGAATCGATCAGAACGGTACGGACCGAGCCGTCCTTCGCGCGGAGCTGCGCCTCGAACTCGCGCAACGCCTCGCCCGCTCTCAACCGCGCAAGGATCTCCTCGATCGCCTCCCGATCGACGTGCATGTCGCGGATGTCGCGACCGACGTATTCGTCGACCGTGTACCCGAGCAGGTCGGCCTCGGCGGCGTTCGCCCAGACGATCCGCCCGTCGGCGTCCACGCGATGCAGCCCGACGACCGCCGTCTCGAGAAAGGCGTCGAGTTGCGCCGTGCGGCGTCGAAGCTCGCGTTCCATTTCCTTGCGCGCCGAAATGTCGCGAAGCACGTTGACGCCGCCCGTGACCGCGCCCGTGGCGTCGCGCAGAGGCGTCGGATAGGGCTCGAACCAGATGCGTCGCCCGTCGGGCGTCTCCGCGATCGCCTCGGCGTTGCGGACCGGGCGCCCCTCCCGCAATGCGACGGCCATCGGGCACGCGTCGTGCGGCATCGGCGTGCCGTCGGGGTGGTACAGCTTCCAGGTGACGCACCAACGGTCCGAACCGACCTCAGGTCGGCGC
>DASPNK010000177.1:0-2499 GCA_035626575.1 Planctomycetota bacterium
GCGAGCGGCGCGCAATCAGTAAGCCGCCGCCGCGCGTGCGCGGCGAAATCAGTCAACCGCCGCTCCGCGCGCGGAGCGGAATCAACTCACCGGCGCGCCGCGAGCGGCGCGCAATTAGAGCGCCGCCGCCGCGCGAGCGCGGCGGAATCTAAGAGCCGACGTGCGCGAAGCGCACGTATTGAAAATCCAGCCCCCTCCCGTTGATCCCCTTGTTCGGCGGGGCCAGCCAGCCGGCGTATTCGCCGGGCTTCACGCAGGGCTTCATCAGGCTCTGGACGTATGCGTGGTCTTCGGGCGTCGGGAGGTGCTTTTTCTTCTCGGCCTCGTACTCCGCCGCGTCGAGGATCAGGCGCCCGTCGACGCCGAACGTGCCGCCCGCGTAGGCGCCCACGTGGCGATGGAAGCGGCGGCTCGGCATGGCGAGCCGCTCGGTCACGCCTTCGTCGGCCAGGATCTTGTTCCAGGAGTTCACCGCGCGCTCGCAGTCGCGGATGTACTCCTCGCGGAGCACTTCGTTCAACGCGTTGCGGTAAGGCACCGTCTTCGAGGTCAGCTTGCCGTCTTCGAAGACCTCGAAGGTCACCGTTTCGCCGAGCGCGACGTGGTCGGTGTACTTGTCCTCTTCGCGATAGCGGCCCTTGAGCCCCGCGGCGAACGCGTCGGCGGCGTTGCTGGAGATCTCGCCGCCGAACAGGTCCATGCCGTAGGTGACCCAGTAGTTGATCCACTTGTTGATGAGGCGGAGCGGGATTCCCCCGCGCGTCTCCACCTCTTCGTTGGGCGCCTGCTTCATGAGCTGCGCGGTCTTCCGCACGACGCGACCGACGCCGGTCTCGCCGACGAAGAGGTGGTGCGCCTCCTCGGTGAGCATGAAGCGGCAGGTGCGGCGCATCGGGCCGAAGCCCGACTCCGCGAGCGACGCGAGCTGAAACTTGCCGTCGCGGTCGATGAACATCGTGAACATGAAGAACGACAGCCAGTCCTCGCAGGGGTTGTTGAACGCCTGCAGGATGCGGGGCTTGTCGGGGTCGCCCGCGCGCCGGGCCAGCATCTCCTCGGCCTCCTCGCGACCGTCGCGGCCGAAGTACTTGTGCAGGAGGTAGACCATCGCCCAGAGGTGGCGGCCTTCCTCGACGTTGACCTGGAAGAGGTTCCGAAGGTCGTAGAGGCTCGGCGCGGTCTTGCCGAGGCGCCGCTGCTGCTCGACCGACGCGGGCTCGGTGTCGCCCTGCGTGACGATGAGCCGCCGCAGCATGTTGCGGAACTCGCCCGGCACCTCTTCGAACATGCGCTGATCGGCGACGTCGCCGAAACCGACCTTGCGATCCTCCGGATCGCCGGCGAGGAAGATGCCCCAGCGGTAGTCGGGCATCTTCACGTAGTCGAAATGCGCCCAGCCGGAAGAGTCGACCGAGATGGCGGTGCGGAGGTACACGTCGTCCCCCTGGAACCCTTCGGGCCCCATCTCCAGCCACCACTTCTTGAATTCGGGCTGCCAGCGCTCGAGCGCGCGCTTCAGCTTCTCGTCGGACGCGAGGTCGACGTTGTTGGGGATCGAGTCGTAGAGCGACATCGCGGAGTGCTCCTTACGTCCGGCGGTAATCGAAGGTCGGCCGGACGGGCTGGCCGTAATTGGTGAGCGCGCCGTTCGGTCCGACGGCGTTCGGGCGCTGGAAGATCCAGTTCTGCCACGCGGTGAGGCGTCCGAAGATCTTGCTGTCGCAGTTCTCCGGCCCCGGGAACCGGAGCGAGGCCTCCATCCCGGTGAGCGCGTCGGGCGACAGGCTCGCCCGCTCTTCGACGGCGACGCGCACCTCGTCGTCGAAGTCGATCTCGTCGAAAACGAACGTGGCGAGTCCGAGCTCGTCGGCGCGCTCGGCGTCGAAGAGTCCTTCTTCGGCCGCCTTCAACACCTGGTCGGCCTTCGGCGGATCGTGCACGAATCGCGCCTCGAGCCGCGTCAGGCCGTGCGACATCGGATAGGCGCCGCCGTTGAGGGCCGACGCTCCCATCGCGATCGCGGACTTCGGGTCGTCCTTCACGTAGATGCGATCGGCGGCGAGCGCGAGTTCGAGGAGCGAGCCGGCGAAGCACGTGCCCGGCTCGACGAGCGCGAACAGGCTCTTCGCCGTCGCGTCGAGGCGGCGCAGCACGCGCGCCTGAAGCAGCAGCGTCTCGCGGACGAACCAGTGCGCCTTCGCGTCGTGCAGCGCGCGGTCGGCCTCGAGGACGGCGTTCGCGTCGCCGCGCGCGGAGAGGCGCACCACCCCGATCTCGGGATGGTTCATGCGCAGCCGGAGCAGCGCGTCGTCGAGTTCGCGGAATGCGCGGAGCGCCCACAGGTCGGCGCCTTCCGCGAACAGCGCCTCGGCGCCCTTCGGAGTCGGGCGTTCCGGGCCGCGCACCGTGAGCGAGGCCGTGCGGGCGACGGGCTCGAGCGTCAGCTCGACGTGACGGTAGACGAACCGGTCGCCGTCGATCTTCGGCGCGATCGACCGC
>DASPNK010000178.1:0-2766 GCA_035626575.1 Planctomycetota bacterium
CCGTCGCCGTCCTGGCGCTGGCCGGCGTCGGCGGGTGCGCCTTCGACGACAAGTGGAAGACGCCGGAAGGACGCGGCCCGTCGGCCGAGGCGAAGGCGGCGACCGTCGACGCACGGGCGTTCGCGCCGACGCCGGCGCCGCCGCCCGACGCGGAACTGGATCTCGTCGACCTGCTGGAGCGGGTCGAAGACGGCTCCGCCGATCTGCAGCAGGTCCGCGCCCGGGTGCTCCGGTCGGTGGCCGAGGTCGATCTCGCGCGCAGCGCGCTGCTTCCCCGCTTCTCCGTCGGCGCCACCGTGCTCGGGTATGCGAAGGCGCCGGGCACGGGCGGGTTCTTGCAGCAGGACCGCGAGCTGTTCGACCTCACGCTCGAGCTGTCGCTGCCGCTGGACCTGTCCGGCGCGATCCGCGAGCGGATCCGGGCCGCGCAGGCGCGTTACCGCGCGGAGCGGAGCCTCCTGAGCGCGGGGCTTCGCGAGCAGCGGTTCCTCGCGGCGACGGCGTACTTCAATTTCGCGCAGGCGGTCGAGCTGCGCCGCGTCAACGAGGCGCTGGTCGCCGCGCAGGAGCGTTCGCTCGCCGACGCCCGCGCGCGCTTCGAGGCCGGCGTGCTGCGCCGCAACGACGTGTTGACGGTCGAGGTGACGCTCGCGCAGACGCGCCAGCGCGGCGTCGAGATCGAAACGTCGATCGCCGAGGCGCGCCGCGCGCTGAACGTCGCGGTCGGGTTCCCGGTCGACCTCGCGCCGACCGTCGTCCCGTGGCCGGACCTGATCGACGTCCCCTCGGACCCGACCGTGCTGCTCGAACGCGCGCGGCGCGAGAACCCCGAGGTGGACGCGCTGGTCGAGACGCGCGAGGCGCTGCTCCACGAGCTGGAGGCGACCGACCGGTCGACGCTCCCCGACGTCTCGGTCGGGCCGCGCGCCACCTACACGACCGAGTCGATCGCCGAGCCGAAAGCGAATCTCCTCGGGTTCCTCGCGCTGTCGTGGAACCCCGACCTGAACGGCGAGGTGCGCGCGCGCGGCGACGCGCTGGGCGCGCAGCTGCTGGAGAACGCGTGGGCGACGACCTCGCTGCTCCGCCGCCTCGAGGCGCGCATCCTGCAGGCCCACCGGCGCGTCGACGACCGCCTCGCCGCGCTCCGCACGTCGGAGGCGTCGGCCGCGTCGGCGCGCGAGAACCTCCGCATCTTCGAGGAGCAGTTCCGCGCCGGCGTCGCCACCGCGAGGGAGGTGCTCGAAGCCCAGGCGCTCCTGCAGGAGAACGACGCGACGCTCCGCACCGCGCGCCATCAGGTGAACCTCGCGGCGATGGAGGCGTACTACGTCGCGGGGTCGGATCCGCTGGCCGAAGCCGCGGCGCGCCGCCGCCGCTGAGGCCCCGCCGCCCGTGTCCGCCCGCCGCGCGCCGATCGGCCTCGAACACGGGCGCGTCGTGCTCCGCCGTCGAGGCCGCGTCGAGCCCGCGCATTTCGCGGGCACGCCGGCGCCCGACGCGGCGTGGGCCCGCCGGTTCGCCGCGCTCGGCGTCCCGGGCGTGTGCTTCTCGGCGACGGCCGACGCCCATCCGTACGGCCTCGCCTCGCCCGTGCTCGACGCGGCGGGGCGCCGCGACTTCGGCGCCTTCGACGCGACGTGCCGCGCGATCCTCGCGGGCGCTCCCGACGCCGCGCTGCTTCCGCGGATCCACGTCGCGTCGACCGAGGCCTGGGACGCGGCGCATTCCGACGAACTGGTCGAGTGGGAGGACGGGCGCCGCGAGCGGTCGTTCGGCGAGGGGTACCTGAAGCGCACCGCGCCGTCGTTCTCCTCGCGTCGTTGGCGGGAGTACGCCGCCGACAACCTCCGGGCGTTGCTGGAGCACGCCCGGCGGCAGGACTATGCCGACGCGCTGGTCGGCGTCCTCGTCTGCGGCGGCCACACCGAGGAGTGGTTCCACCTCGGCGCGACGCGGGACCTCCTTTGCGACGGGAGCGCCCCGGCGCGGGAAGCGTGGGACGCCTGGCGCGCGGCCCGCGGACTCGAGCCGGCCCCGATCCCAGACCCCGCGCGCCGTCGCGCCGCGGGGCCCGACCGTTTCCGGACCGATCCCGACGTGGTCGCCTACGAACGGTTCTTCAGCGAGGAGATCGCGGACGTCGTCGGCCTGCTGTGCGGCGTGGTGCAGGAGGTCTCGGAAGGACGTTGGGCCGCGGGCGCCTTCTACGGCTACCTCGTCGAGATGGCGTGCCACGGAGCGGCGATGCGCCACGGCGGTCACCTCGCGCTCGACCGCGCGCTCGCCGATCCGCGGATCGACTTCCTGAGCAGCCCGACGTCGTACGTGAAGCGCGACGCGCGGCGCGGCGCCTCCCAGTCGATGTTGCCGACCGCGAGCGTCGCCGCCGCCGGGAAAGCCGTCCTCCACGAGAACGACGTCCGGACGTTCCGCCTCCGCGACGACGCCGGCTACGGCTGGAGCGAACACGCGTCGGAGTCGGCGGCGCAGCTGCGCCGCGAGGCGGATTTCGTCGAGGAGCAGGGGCTCGGCCTGCTCTGGTTCGACATGACCGGGACGTTCTACGACGACCCCGTCCTCGAACAGGAAATCGCCGAGGCTTCGACGCGCGGGCGGCGCCTGCTCGGCCGGCCGCGCGAGCCCGCGCCCGTCGTGTTCGCCGTCGACGTCCCTTCGCTCCGGATCCTCGACCTGTGGGGCGACTGGTACGCCGACCTCCTCCCGCGGCAGCTCGCGGAGCTGCGGAGGACCGGCGTCGCGGTC
>DASPNK010000179.1:0-5596 GCA_035626575.1 Planctomycetota bacterium
GTCGCTTCGCGGCCGACGACGACTGGGCGATCTTCTTCTCGTTCGGCTTCAGCTTTTGACGCGCGGGCGGCGCCGCGGCGGCGCCGCCGGCGCGACCCGGGCGTCGTTCAGCCGCCGAACGTCCACTCGACGGCGTCGGTGAGCGCGAGGCCCGCCGCGAAGGTCGCCGCCTGCCAGCGGAACTTCAGGCCGTAGAAGATGAGCACGTCGGGAGGCGTCGCGACGGCGCCGGTCCACACGCCCGCGCCGTTCGTCAGAAACGGGAGGAGCGTCGCGCCGTTCAGGTCGACCAGCACGGCGCAGCCTCCCAGCGACAGCGGGAAGCTCGGCGGCGCGCCGCCCACGAGGTAACCGAAGGTCGACGGCGCGCCGGCGACGGTCAGGCCCGCCCAGGCGCCGAGCGCGGGCGTCGTCGACGTCAGCGTCGGTGCGCCGGGAAACGCGCAGCCCGACGTCACGACGGCGGTCGCCGCGGCGACCGGCGCCGGATCGTAGGTCGCGACGACGAACCCGTCGGCGCCTGCGGGAGCCGCGAGGAGACGCACCACGCCGCCCTGCGGGAAGTGCGCGACGACGTCGCACAGCGGGAAGAACCCGGTGGGCTCGAGGAGGCAGGGAGGCGGCGTGAGGGCGGAGATCCCGGCGGCCGTGCGGCGCGCGACGAACTGCATCGGGAAGTCCTGAGCGATCCAGTCGTATGCGCCGCCCCCCGCGGCGCGGAATCCCCGGAGGAAGGAGAAGGCCTCGGGGAGGGCCGTCATCTCGTGGAGGTTCCCGCCTGCGGCGTCCAGCCGCACGAGTCCGTGCAGAGCGCCTCCCGGCCAGGCGCCCTGCGCGAGGAACGCCAGTTCGCCGCCGTCGAGCACCGGCCGGGCGGGGCCGGCGATCGCGTTCGGGACGAACCACGTCAGCAGCGAGAAGACGCCGAACGCCGGCTCGTAGCGGAAAGCGCCCCAAGCGCCGCTGGGATACGCCGCGAGGCAGCAGACCGCGCCGCCGTCGGCGGCCACGCGCGCCACGGTCGCCCCGAGCGGCGCGCCGTGGTCGATCACCGCGCCGGTCGCGGCGTTCACGCTTCCGAGCCGCCCGCCCGACTGGAACCACGTCGCGCCGCCGCCGAAGGAGACGTCCGTCGCCGGGCCTGAAAACGTCGACGGCCAGGACGTCGACCAGAGCGTCAGGCCGACGCCGCTCGAGGGCGCCCGCCACACGCCGCCGTCGCCGCCGAACCAGACGAACCCGCCGCCTTCGCAGGCGGAGTCGAAGTAGTTCGCGATCGGCGTGACGCCGAGGATCGTGAATCCCTCGGCGGGGCGCCAGCGCGTCAACGTCTGCACGCCTGAGAACGCCGGCGACGACGCGAGATAGAACGCGTCCTGCGTCGCGTGCTGGAGGATGTGGAACGACCCGTGGACGGCGGGGTCGGTCTGCGCGTGGAGCGTCAGAGACTGTCCCGGCGCGGCGACGGCGAACGCGGCGACGGCCAAAACGAGCGGCAGGAATCCGTGCATGCGGTCGGCCTCCGAGGGTGCGTCGACCGGCGTCCTCCCCTCCTCCGCCCGAGCCTCGTTCGGAGGACGCCGCATGGGCCGTGCAGGACTCGAACCTGCAACCAACGGATTATGAGTCCGCGGCTCTAACCGTTGAGCTAACGGCCCCGGGAGCGCGCGGATCGTATCAGCGGTCGTGCGGCGTCGCCCGACGCGCGCGCGGCGGCGCACGGCGCCGTCGCGCGGGCGGTCCGCATGCGATGCGAGCCCGGAGCGGGGTCGCCGATCCGGGCTCGCGGGCGCTCCGGGCGAGGTCGATCAGACCTCGCCGTGGCCCATTTTTTCCCAGCGCTCGCGGAACAGCTCCCGGGCCTTGTGCAGGCGCCAGCGCGTCGTCGCGTTCGTGCAGTCGATGATCTTCGCGATCTCTTCGCAGGACAGCTCCTGCACGTCGCGAAGCACGATCACCGCCTTGTACTTCGGCGGCAGCGCGTCGAGCGTTCGGCGGATCTTCTCCTTCAGCTCGTCGTTGCGGATCTCGCGATCCGGCGGATCCTCCCGCGCGGGGTCGACCGGGAACTCGTCCAGGCTGACCACGTCGGACTTGCCGCGCTTGCGCAGATGGTCGATCGCGAGGTTCACCACGATGCGGTAGAGCCACGTGTAGAAGTTGAACCGCATGTCGAAGCGGTCCAGCGAGCGGTACACGCGGAGGAACGCCTCCTGGGCGAGGTCCCGCGCGTCTTCGGCGGAGCCGACCAGGTTGTAGGCGATCCAGTAGACGCGCTTCTCGTAGCGCCTGACCAGCGTCTCGAACGCCTGCGCGTCGCCCTGTCGACACGAAACGACCAGTTCCTTGTCGTCCGTGGACGGAGCGGCTTCCGGCATGAGGCCCTGAGCGGCCGCGGAGGCGTCGTCGAAGATCAGCTCGGTCATGGCGCCCTCCTTTCACGAGGCGATCCTGCGCCGACCTCCTACAACGCAAGCCTCGCGCCGAATGTTCGCGCCCGTCGTAAAGGGCGGCGGAATCCCGTGCGGCTCCCCGTCCGGCGCCTCGGGCCGGCGGGTCGTCGTCCCTTCCTGTCACCCCGTACGACACCGGCCGCCCTTTTTCGTACAGCGGAGCGGATCCGCTCGCGGAAAAACGGGCGTAAGTTCGTAAGCCCCTGACAAACCTGCATCCTCCGAACGCCGCCGCGTTGGACGTCGAGCCGTCGCTGCTAAGCTGCCGCCGTCCCGAGCCTTGCCCCGCATCGGACGGAATCGCTTCATGCCCCAGACCGATCCTCGAGGGCCGCGCCACGCCGCGGGCCGCCGTTGGCGCGTCTTCCTCGCTCCGCTGCTCGCGCTCGGCGGGTGCGCCCACGAAGAAACGCCCGTCGGCCCCCCCTCCATCTCCATGGAAGGGCCCGAACGGCGGATCACGGGCTACCACCAGATCACGGTGGACGGCCGCTCGGAAGGCTGGATGGAGACCTACGTGCTCGGCCCCGGCGACGGGCGCACGATGCACCGCATCCTCGATCGCCGCCGGAACCCGGTGGGCTACGTCGACGACACCGGATCGGCCTACCGCTACACGGCGTACGAAGGCCCGCAGCTCGTCGCCCGCCGCGACGACCTGACTTCGAACCTCCGCGCGGTGCTGGAGATCTCCGGCGATCGCCGGATCGAGCTGGTCGACCTCGCGCCCGCGCGCCGCTGAGCGCGCCCTCCTGAAACGACCGCGGCGCGCGTCTCGACGCGCGCCGGCTTTCGGATCGCCGCCGGATTCGGCGGCGCGCCCGCGGCGCGCTCAGCGCCGGCGCGCCGGGCCTTCGTCGTCGGCTTCGTCTTCCGGCGATTCCTCGCCGGCGCCGTCGTCGTCGGACTCCAAGGCGTCGTCGCCTTCGTGCGCCGCCGCCGCGTCGCCCGGCTCGCCCGCGAACGCGGCGTCGTCGGGCGACGCATCGATGCGCGCGGGCGCCGCCCGCTCGTCTTCGCCCTCGATGCGCGCGACGACGTCGGCGTCGGCCCACAGCGCCTCGAGGTCGTAGTAGCGACGCTCGCGCTCCTGCATGACGTGGATGAACACGTCGCCGAAGTCGAGGATCGCCCACACGCCGAGCTCCTGGCCGGTCGCGTTCAGGCGCCGAAGGCCCGCGTCACGGAGGGCGCGGTCGACCGACATCGCGATCGAGTACGTCTGCCGCGAATTCTTCGCGGTGGCGAGGATCATGTAGTCGCCGAGGTCGGAGCACTCCGAGATATCGAGAAGAAGGACGTTGCGTCCCTTCTTCTCGACGATGGTGCGCACCGCGAGGTCGGCCGCCTCGCGGGGCGACGGACGCGCACCGCGGCGAGCCGGCCCGTCGACGGGGGCGTCGTCGCGGGACGCGCCGTCGTCCGCGCGGTTCTTCAAGGCTTCATCCACTGCACGAAGAGCGGCACGAAGACGACCGACACCACGGCCATCAGCTTGATGAGGATGTTCATCGCCGGGCCGGAAGTGTCCTTGAACGGGTCGCCGACGGTGTCGCCGGTGACCGCCGCCTTGTGCAGCGGCGTGCCCTTGCCGCCCGACGCTTCGATCGACTTCTTCGCGTTGTCCCAGGCGCCGCCCGCGTTCGCCATCATCAGCGCCACGAGCACGCCGGTGATGAGCGAGCCCCCGAGCATGCCGCCGACTCCGCGGACGTCGAAGAAGAACCCGACCGCGAGCGGCGCCGCGATCGCGAGGAGCCCCGGAATGATCATTTCGCGCACGGCGGCCTGCGTGGAGATGGAGACGCACTTGGCGGTGTCGGGATCGGCGGTCCCTTCCATCAGGCCTTTGATCTCGCGGAACTGACGACGCACCTCTTCGACCATCTGGTTCGCAGCACGGCCGACGGCGCGCATGGTGATGGCGCCGAAGAGGAACGGGAGCATGCCGCCGATGAGCGCGCCGATCAGCACGTTCGGATCGGAGATGTCGATCACCATCGTCCCGTTGTTTTCGGCGAACGCGATCCCGTTGGCCCGCATGCCGTTCGTGGCCGCGACCTGGAAGGCGTTGAAGAGCGCGAGCGCGGTCAACGCGGCGGAGCCGATCGCGAAGCCCTTACCGATCGCCGCCGTGGTGTTGCCGACGGCGTCCAGAGAGTCGGTGCGCTTACGCACTTCCGGCCCGAGGTGCGCCATCTCGGCGATGCCGCCCGCGTTGTCCGCCACCGGGCCGTAGGCGTCCACGCCGAGCGAGATTCCGAGCGTCGACAACATGCCCACCGCCGCGATGGCGATGCCGTACAGGTCCGCCCATTGATACGAGAGGAAGATAGAGGCGCAGATCACCAGCACCGGAAGCGCGGTCGATTCCATGCCTACCGCGAGGCCGTGGATGATGTTCGTCGCGCCGCCCGTTTCCGACGCCTTGACGATCCCCTTGACCGACCGGCCGTCGCCCGAGGTGTAGCGGTCGGTGATCTTGCCGATCGCGACGCCGCCGACGAGGCCGGCGACCACGGCCCCGAACACCTTCATGGAGACGCCCATCGCCGCGGTCAAGCCGAGACCGCCGACGATCACGACGGCCGACGCAGCCAGCAGGCCGTTGAACAACGCCGAGTGGATCTTCTTCTCGTCGTTCGTCTTGACGACGAACGTGCCGGCGACCGACGCGAGGATCCCGAGTCCGGAAAGCGCCACCGGGTACACCATCAGCGCCTGTTTCGCGGCGTCGCTCGCTTCGGGAGCGATGCCGAGCTTCGCCAGCGCCCCGGAGCTGATCGTCCACGCGAGGGCCATCGACGACACGATGCAGCCGACGTACGACTCGAAGAGGTCGGCGCCCATGCCCGCCACGTCGCCGACGTTGTCGCCGACGTTGTCGGCGATGACCGCGGGATTACGCGGATCGTCTTCGGGAATGCCCGCTTCGACCTTGCCCACCAGGTCGCCGCCGACGTCGGCCGCTTTGGTGTAGATGCCGCCGCCCACGCGGGCGAACAGCGCGATCGACGAGGCGCCGAGCGAAAAGCCGAACAGGTCGTCGGCGGCGCGATGGTCGTAGCCGAACGCGCGGTTCAGCACGGTGATGCCGAGCAAGCCGAGCGCGACCACCATCAGCCCCATGACGGAGCCCGAGG
>DASPNK010000180.1:0-2672 GCA_035626575.1 Planctomycetota bacterium
GAAGAGATCGAAGCCCGTTCCGAGACCCGCGAAGAGGTCTTCGGGCGCGAGGCCGCCGAGGAGCGTCGACAGGTTGTTGCGGAACTCCGCGAGGGCCGCGCGCCCCGAGTCGGGAACGAAGACGTCGCGCCGCTCCCAGAACGCGGCGAGGTCGCGCGTCAGCGAGAGCCGCGCGAGCCAGCCCGGCGGCAACTCGAGGGTCGACGCCGACGGGCGCGACGCCGCCGGCGCGTCGGGCGCCGCGAACCGGCGCGCCTCGGGCAGCGGCGGGACGGAGGCCTCGAGCGTCAGCGCCGTGCGGGAGCCGGCGTCGAGCCGGCCCCACGCCGCGTCGGCGCTCGCCGCGACGCTCGCGACGTGGGCGGCGAGCAACGCGTGGCCGGCGTCGTGCAGGCGTGCGACGCCGAGGCGGAACAGGCGCGTCCCCGAGAGGTCGAGATGGAAGCGCACGTCGGCGCCGGCGCAGCGGGTTCGCGCCGCGATCACGCCGGGAGGCGGCGCCGCGTCGCGCCCCGTCAAGGGGAGCTTTCGCAGACGCTCGACCGTCTCCGGTCCGTCGCACAGGCCGGCGAAGGGGCCGATGCGGACCGCCGTCGCGCCGCCGCCGAGGCGTTCGGCGACGACTGCGAAGGCCTCCGCGCACGCGTCCCGGTCGTCGGCGGACGCCGCCAGCACCCAACCGCGGTGCGGCGCGAACCCCGCGGCGAACGCGGCGCGTCGGACCCCCGCGGTCGCGAGAGCGTCGAGAACGGGATTCGCCTCCGTCGGGAGCGGCAGGTCGGCGAAGATCGGCGTCGCCCGCAGTCGGACGGTCAGGCCGGCGACGTCTTCCGCCTCCGCCACGAAACGGAACTCTCGAGGCAGCGCGACCGCGGGGTCGGCGGCGGCGCCGTCCGACGCCGGTGCGCCCGCGATCGCGAGGAGGAAGAGCAGCGTCGGGCGCATGAGAGTCTCCGGAGGCCGGACCGAAACGCGATCCATTCGCGAGCCGCGGAGATTATCCGCTTCGATCCGGAGTCCCCGCGGACAGGGGTTCGTCGCGCGCCTCGCCGACGCGCGAAAATTCCTGGCGGCCGCCGAAGCGCAGGTTCGCGCGCGCCGCGAAGCGGAGCGACGAACCTGCATTCGCCGATCTCCGACCGGCGCCGGTGGGATGACCGTCGTGCGGAGCGCAGTACCTCCGCACGCGAAGCGCGCGGAGGTACTGCCGCGGTGGACCTCGGCGAACCCTGCGACATCACGCCCGCCGATCGGCTCGGCCCTGCGCTCCTCCCTGCCGCCGGCGTTCCGGCGGCGTGCAGCGCGAGGACCGCAGGTTCGCCCGCCCCGCGAAGCGGAGCGACGAACCTGCTTTCGCCGATCTCCGACCGGCGCCGGTGGGATGACCGTCGTGCGGAGCGCAGTTCCTCCGCACGCGAAGCGCGCGGAGGTACTGCCGCGGTGGGCGTCGGCGAACCCTGCGTCATCACGCCCGCCGATCGCCGCGGCCCTCGACGAAGCAGGGCCGTCGCGCGCTTCGCGTGCGACGGTCCTGCGCTCCTCCCTGCCGCCGGCGTTCCGGCGGCGTGCAGCGCGAGGACCGCAGGTTCGCCCGCCCCGCGAAACGGAGCGACGAAACCGCACTGCGCCGTCGGCCGTCGCGTAGAACCGGGGGCATGGCGGCTTCGGGACGCACCTGGCGGCGCCGGCTGCGGGCGGCCGGGTTGCGCGACGACCTTGACCCGGCTCGGTTGGACGCCGCGCTGCGCAGGACCATGGGTCCGCGGTACGTCGAGTACGCCGCCGCCGCCGCGCGCTACTCCGACGGCGAGATCCCCGCCGAGGCCTTTTACGCGACGGCCCGCACGTTCGACGAGGCGGCGCTCGTGCAGTCGCATCAGGCGGAGATCGTCGTCGCCGCCGCGGCGCGGCTCGAGGATGCGGCGATCGCCAGGGCGCCCGCCGGCGCTCGGGTGCTGGAGCTCGGCGCGTGGACCGGCGCCTTCGCGCGGGCGCTCGCCGGAGCGCGCCCCGATCTGGGAGTGGTCGCGACCGACCGGCTGCGCGCGTTCGTCGCGGCGGGAGCGGCCCGGCTCAAGGCGCCGAACCTCGCCTTCGCCGCCTGGGACTACCGCCGCCCGCCGCCCGCGGCGCTCGGAACGTTCGACCTCGTGCTCACGATGTGCGGCGTGGACTACGGCTGGGGCGAGCCGTCGCATGCGCTCGACGGCCTCGAAGTCCGCGGAACGCCGGTCCACCGCGCGACCGTCGCCGAATCGCGTCCGCTGTTTCGCGCCGCGGCGCGCGTCGCCCGGCCGCGCGCCGTCTGCGCCGCGGTGCTCCGGTTGCCGAACGTCGCCCGGCTCGTCGCGGCCGTCGACGCCGCGGCCGCGCAAGGCTGGCGGGTCGACCTCGAACGTTCGTCGCACCTGCTCGTCGACGGCGCCGTCCTCGCCGTATTGATTTTCGAGCGCGCTCCGGGCGTTCTCGCGCCGCCGTCCGAGGAGAGCCTGCGCGCGTTCCGGCGCCGCGACATTCCGCTTCCTCGGCGCCGGACCGGGCGGTTCCAAGGCGACGACGCCTTGGAAATCCACGCCGCCCTTGCGGGGCGCCGGCGGTCCGAGCCCGACGTCCGCGCGACCGAAGCCGGCGTCGCGTTGCGGGTCGAACGCGGCGTTTTCGACGGCGGCGTC
>DASPNK010000181.1:0-2833 GCA_035626575.1 Planctomycetota bacterium
AAGGCCGACGTCTGCGCCTACACGGACGTCGACCTGTCGACCGACCTCAGGCACCTGAACGAGCTGGTCGACGGCATCGTCCACGAGGGCTACGACCTCGCGACGGGGTCGCGCCTCCTCCCCGCCTCCGACATCAAGCGCGGCTTCAAGCGCGAGGTGATCTCGCGCGCCTACAACCTTTTCGTGAAGGCGGCGCTTCGCACGTCGTACAGCGACGCGCAATGCGGGTTCAAAGCGGCGAGCCGCCGCGTCATCGACCGCGTCGTGCCGCAGGTGCAGGACCAGGGATGGTTCTTCGACACCGAGCTGCTCACTCTCGCGGAGAAGCAGGGCTATCGGATCAAAGACGTCCCGGTGCGCTGGATCGACGACGACGACAGCCGCGTGAAGATCCTGAAGACCGCGTGGGACGACGTCAAAGGCGTGATGCGCGTGCGCCGGACGTTGACCGCGGCGCGCCGCAACGGCGGCGTCATCCCCGCGGCGCGCCTGATCGAGAGCCCGACGTGAAGGTCGTCCTCGTCAATCCGTTCCAGGTGCGCCGCGTCGCCCGCAAGGGGCGCATCTACAACCGCACTTGGACGCCGCTCGACCTCGCCACGACCGCCGCCGTGCTCCGCGAGCAGGGGCACGACGTCGCGATCGTCGACGCCAACGCCGAGCAGCTGACGGCGGAGCAGACCGCGGCGCGCGCGCGCGGCTTCGACCAGGCGTACCTGACCTCGACCTCGCTCGATCGCTGGCAGTGCCCGTACCTCGATCTCGATCCGTTCGTGGATCACGTCAAAGCGGTCGCGGCGGTCGTGCCCGAGATCTTCGTGATGGGCAGCCACGGCACGGTGCGCCCGGCGGAGATGCTCGCGCTCACCGGCGCGAAGGCGGTGCTGCGCGGCGAGCCCGAGGGGACGGTCCCGGAGCTGGCGGCGCGGCGCCCGCTCGCCGACGTCGCGGGGATCACGTGGGCGGGCCCCGACGGCGCGGTCCACAATCCCGACCGCAAGCTCCTCAAGCTCGACGCGCTGCCGATGCCGGCGTTCGACCTGCTTCCCATGCACCTCTACAGCTACGAGGTCATGGGGCGGAACTTCTGCCTCTTCGAGATGTCGCGCGGGTGCGCCTCCGACTGCACCTTCTGCCTCCTCGAGCAGTACGGCGACGGCGTGCGGCGGAAGAGCGTGAGCCGCCTCGCCGCCGAAATCGAAACCGCGGTGATGCGGTACGGCGTGCGCAAGGCCTACTTCATCGACCTCGAGTTCACCGTGCTGCGCAAGCAGGCGATGGAGCTGTGCGACTGGCTGATCGCGAAGAACTACGACTTCGAATGGTGCTGCCAGACGCGCTTCGACCTCGTCGACGACGAGCTGCTCGCGAAGATGCAGGCCGCCAAGTGCACCCTCATCCATTTCGGCGTCGAAGCCGGCTCCGACGCGATGCTCGCGCGCGTGGAGAAGGGCATCACCATGGCGGGCATCCGCGAGGGGATGGCCAAGGTCAAGAAGACCGGCATCCGCACCGCGTGCTTCCTGATGATCGGCTTCCCCGAAAGCACCCCGCAGGACATGGACGACATCCTGTCCTTCGCCCGCGAGCTGAAGCCCGACTATCCCCTCTTCCACATCGCGGCGCCCTATCCGGGCACGCGCATGTACGAGCAGGTCCGCGCCGAGCAGGAGAAGCCTTCGCCCGAAGCGCGCTTCTCCGACGCCTCCCTCTTCCCGGAGGCGGTCGAGAACCGCCACTTCAAGCTGCACGACCTCAAGCGCATCACGCGCCAGGCCTACCTCCGCTACTACACGCGCCCGACCTACCTCGCCTCGCGCCTCGTGAAGGGCGACTTCGGCAACCTGCTCCACCAGGCCCGGCTCTTCTGGCAGTTCGTCACCGCCTGACCGCAGAGGAGGGACAGCCCGGCTTCGTCGGGCCGGAGCCGTCTCAGGATGTCGGCGCCGCGGCGCCCGCGGTCAGCCGCCCGCGGGCGGGTCGTCGAGCTTCGGCTTGCCCGCGTCCGGCTTGGCGGCTTCCTTCGCGGCGTGCTTGATCACGGCGGAACGCCAGGCGGGGAAATGGTCGAGGAACTCCTGTTCGGCGGGGTTCGGATAAACGTCGAGCACGATCATCCGGCGCTTGATCTCGCCGAATTTCTCGGGCGACCACCCGCTCTCCGGCGGGAACTTGGCGAGGAGCGCGCGTTCCTCTTCGGTGAGGTCGTTCGGGTCCGGCTTCGGCTCCGCGGGCGGGCCTTCGACGTCCGGCGCGGGCGCCGGACGGGACTCCGCCGCCTTGCGTTTCGCCGCGACGCGCTCGCGATTCGCCGCCTCGCGTCCCTCTCGCGCCGTACCGACGGCGTCGACGAGGTCGCGGGACTGGTCGCGCGACAGCGGACCGAGCGTCTCGATCTTCGTCACGAGCGGGTTTTCGAGGAACACGTAGCCGTCGAGGTCGCGGTAGTACCAGAGGCGGATGCCCGTCTTCGCGGCCTTCGGGTCTTCGCAGGGCGCGAAGTGCCCGCGGTCGAGGCGCTCGCAGAGGACCCCGCGGACCGCGATGCCCGTCAGCTTCTCGCCGTTCTTCAACGTCACGGCGACGCGCTGGTCGGGCGGGTCGGCCGGACGGGAGTCCTGAGCGACGCAGGGAACGATCAGGACGAGAAGCGCACCGAAGATGTCACGCATCGCAGGTCTCGACGGCCGGCCGGATTGAACGCGGGCGACGGACTCCGCGCCCTTCGGCTCTTCGGCGGAGAAACGCCGCGCGCTTGAACGCCTTTCGCGGCGCCGCAAAGTCCCGGGCGGTCGCGCCCGGCCGGTCGAACGTGAACTTCTTCCGCGATCCT
>DASPNK010000182.1:0-2131 GCA_035626575.1 Planctomycetota bacterium
ATCCGCGGCATCGCCGGCTTCGACCGCCGCTTCAACGTCGAGCAGTACCTGATGGGCATCGCGCGGAACAAAGTCATCGACTTTCTCCGCCGCAAGCGCCCCGAAGTGAACATCGCCGACCGCGACGAGGACTCGTCGCGCTTCTTCAACAACGCGCCCGGCGAGTCTCGGCGCCCCAGCCAGATCCAGTCGGCCAAGGAGACGCTTCTCCGTCAGAGGGACGCTTTGATCGGCGCGCTCAAGGACATGGTCCGCGAGCTGAAGGACAAGCGCGACTGGCAGAAGCTGATGGCGATCGAGCTCACCTTCCTCACCGACTGGAAGCACCGGCGCATCGCCGAGCGCCTCGGCATCGACGACGAAAAGTCGATCGCCGGGATCAAGTTCCGGGCCATCCGCGACCTGCAGCAGCGCCTCAAGCGTTCCGATCCGCGCCGCACGCTGTTCTCCGACCTCTGGAGGAACGCGTGAAGGAGTGCCCGGAGATCAAGGACCTCGCGCGCTTCGTCGAAACCGGCGACGCGGAGGCCGACGTCGCCGAACACGCCCGCAGCTGCGAAGCGTGCCGCGCGGCGTGCGAGACCCTCGAAGACGAGGTGCTGAGCCTCCAGATCTCGATTTCCGAGCTCTGGTTCCGGGAAGAGGTCTCGTGCCCGACCGAGGCGGAGGTCGCCGCCTATTGCACCGGAGGGCTCGACGCCGACGCGCGGAAGTACCTGGAGTTCCATCTCCAGGATCTCGACTGTGCGCGGTGCCAGGGGGCGGTGGGAGAAGCCGAGAACCGGCGCAACGAGGAAGGGCGCCGACGCACCACGCGATCCAAGGCGCGCGTGGACGACGCCTCGGTGAAGCTGATCGGGGAGATGAAGACCAGGCGCTCACCCTAGAGCGCGCGCCTTGGGCGCGCGTTGCTGATTGAGCGCGCGCTTTGGGCGCGCGCGTTTGATGAAGCCGAGCGGCTCGGCGACGGCGGGCGGCGGCGGCGGGAGGGCGCGGCGCCGTTTCGGCCGGCTGCGGCGCGACGACGGGTTTCGATCGCGCAGCGCGGCCCCTTACCGGCCGCGATGCGGCCCTCGATCGGACTTCGGAGCCGCGCCCTTTCAAAGGCGCCGCGTCGCGGTCGTCGACGATTTTTTCCCTGCGGCGGGGAAATGCGGGCGGGGTCTTCGCGAATCCGGCCCCCGTCAAATCAGTGCGCCGCCGCCGGCCGACGGGCCGCGGGGCGCCGACGAGGTGCCCATCCATGCTGAAGAAGATCCTGATCGGAAGCGCGGCGACCCTGGGAGTCGCGTTCCTGCTCGTCGGCGGCTCCGTGTTCGATCACGTGAGCAGCCTGTTCGGTTCGGCCCGCGAGTCGGTGCAGGAGGCTCTGCCGGTGGAGTACGAGCTCCAGCGCGCCGAAGACATGGTCCGGAAGATCGGCCCCGAGGTCGAGAAGGCGAAACGGACGGTCGCCGAGGAGCAGGTGGCGATCGACGAACTCGAGGCCGAGATCGCGCGGATCGAGCGCCGGGCCGAGGGCGCCGAGGAGAAGGTCAAGCTGCAGAACGCCGCGCTGAAGACCGGCGAGCGCACCTACGTCCTCGGCGCGCGCAGCGTGGGACGGGCGCAGCTCGAATCGGAGATGCGTCTGGCGTTCGACGGCCTTCGCGACGACCGCAAGCTCGCCGAGGCGAAGCGCCGGCTCCTCGAGGCCCGGGTCGCGTCGCTCTCCGCCGCGGTGCGCAAGCTCGAGACGGTGCGTTCGGAGGAGACCGGCCTGCGGACGACCATCGAGAACCTCAGGGCGCGGCTCCGCCACACCCAGGCGATGGAGGCGGTCGCGGGTCGGATGACGCTCGACGACGGCGCGCTCGCCAAGGCGAAGGAGATTCTCGCGCGGTGCCGGAAGCGCATCGACGTCGCCGCCAAGATGCTGGAGAACGAGACCGGCGCCGTCGGATCGCCGGCCTCCGGCCCGGAGACCCGCGACGTCTGCGCCGAGGTCGATCGCTTCTTCGACGAGGAGCGCCGCGGCGCCGAAGCGTCGTCGGTCGTCGTCGCGCCGTCGGCGGCGACGGACGCCGCGCCGATCTCCGCCTCGGTCCGCTGACTCCGCGCGGCGACGCGGTCGCCGCCCCCGCCACGCCGC
>DASPNK010000183.1:0-3160 GCA_035626575.1 Planctomycetota bacterium
CCGGCCCGGTCTCGAGCGACAGGACCGCCGGCGGCGCTGACGGCGGCGGCGCGCGGCGCTCACCGCAGGCCGACGATCCGGCCGTCGGCGTCGACGTCGATCGCGGCGCCCGCCGCCTCCGAAGGAAGGCCGGGCATGAGCGACATGTTCCCGGTCACCGCCACGACGAACCCGGCGCCCGCCGACAGGCGCACGTCGCGCACCGGCAGTCGGAAGCCGCGGGGCCGGTTCTTCAACGCCGGGTCGTGGGACAGGGACGCCTGCGTCTTCGCCATGCAGATCGACAGCCGCCCGCGCCCTTCGCGCTCGAAGGCCTCGAGCCGGCGCGCCGCTTCGGGCGCGAAGTCGACGCCGTCCGCGCCGTACATCCGTCGCGCGATCATCTCGATCTTCTCCGCGAGCGGGAGGTCGTCGCCGTAGAGCGGGCGCGGCGCGGCGGCGCCGCCGGTCGCCGCGGCCCAGGTCGCGCGCGCGAGGTCTTCCGCCCCGGCGCCGCCTTCCGAGAAGTGCCGCGCGGGAATCGCGTCGAGCGCGCCCGCCGCGAGCGCCGCCTCGCGGACCGCGGCGAACTCGGCCTCCGTGTCCTGCGGGAAGGCGTTGATCGCCACGACCGCCGGAACGCCGAACGCCAGCACGTTCTCCACGTGTTTTGCGAGATTGTCGGCGCCGCGCCGCACCGCGTCGACGTCCTCGCGCAGCAGCGCCGGATCGAGCGGCTTGCCCGCGGAGATGCGCCCGACGCCGCCGTGCATCTTCAGCGCGCGCACGGTCGCGACGACCACGGCCGCGGACGGCGCGAGGCGCGACTGGCGGCACTTGATGTCGAAGAACTTCTCCGCGCCCATGTCGGCGCCGAACCCCGCTTCGGTGCACACCGCTTCGCTCGTCTTCAACGCGATGCGGTCGGCGGCCACGGAGCTGCAGCCGTGCGCGATGTTGGCGAACGGGCCGGCGTGGACGAACGCGGGGCAGCCCTCGGTGGTCTGCACCAGATTCGGCTTGACGGCGTCCTTCAGCAGCGCCGCCATGGCGCCCGCGACGTGCAGGTCTTCGAGCGTGACCGGGCGCCCGCTCCGGTCGCGGGCGGCGACGATGCGGCCGAGGCGCCGGCGGAGGTCGGCGAGGTTCTCCGCGAGCGCGAGGACCGCCATCACCTCCGACGCCGCCGTGATCCACCATTCCTCCTCGCGGGCCGGGCCGTTCGCCTTGCCGCCGAGGCCGATCACGACGCGCCGGAGCGCGCGGTCGTTCATGTCCATCACCCGCGGCCACGCGACGGCGGCGGGGTCGATCTCCGGGCCGACGCCGTGGTGGAGCGCGTTGTCCAGGAACGCCGACGCCAGGTTGTGCGCCGCCGCGACGGCGTGCATGTCGCCGGTCAGGTGGAGATTGACCAGCTCCGTCGGCTCGACCTGCGAGCGGCCGCCGCCCGCGCCGCCGCCTTTGATGCCGAAGATGGGGCCCAGCGACGGCTGACGCAGCGTGCAGGAGGCCTTGACGCCGAGGCGGCGGAGGCCCTGCGCGAGGCCGACGGTGCAGGTGGTCTTGCCTTCGCCGAGCGGCGTCGGCGTGATCGCCGTGACGAGGATCAGACGCCCGTCCGGCCGCTCGCGGCGCCGCTCCCACGCGACTTCGCCGATCTTCGCGGCGTGGCGGCCGTAAGGCTCGACTTCGTCGTCGGCGAGCCCGAGCGCGGCGGCGATCTCGCCGATCGGCCGCAGCCCTTCCGCCCGGGGACTCTCGGGTTCGGTGGTCATGGCCGATCGTAGCGCGGGCGATTCGGAGGACGTCGGAGCGCCGGGACGACGACGGGCGCCGGCCGCAGGGTCGCGCGCAAGTCGGCAGCCGACGCCTGCCGGCCCGTCCGGCTTCGCCGGCGCGGACCGTCGCGGTCCTCGCGACCCTTACACTGCCGGCATGCCGCGCCTCGTTTTCTGCACGCGTCTTCTTTTCGCCGCGTTCGCGCCGGGCGCCGTCGCGCGGGCGCAGGGGCCGGAGATCGTCGTCGATCGCGACGACGTCGACGTGGCGACGTCGTGCCGCGTGCGGATCCCGGCCGGCGTCGTCGTCGCCGACGCCAACCGCGACGGCGTCGTCCGCGTCGTCGCCGACGACGTCGTGTTGACCTTCGTCGGCGAAACGCTGCGCGGCGCCCCGCGGAACGCCGCGCCCGAGACGTTCGAAGGCTTCGCGGTGCGCGTCGTCGGACGTCGCGGCGTCCGGCTGCAGGGGCTCCGCGCCGCGGGCTACCGCGCCGCGCTTTACGCCTCGCGCGCCGACGGTCTCGTGCTGTCGGACGCGGACGTCTCCGACAACCGCGCGCAGCGACTCCGCTCCGACGCGCGGCGCTGCGACGACGGCGCCGACTGGCTCGCGCCCCACGACAACGATCGGAACGAGTGGCTCGAGCGGTACGGCGCCGGCGCCTATGTCGAAGACTCCCGCGGCGTGGCCGTCGAAAACCTGCGCTGCCGCCGCACGCAGAACGGCGTCGTCTTCGACCGCGTCGACGCGTCGCGCGTGGCGGACTGCGACGCGTCGTTCCTTTCCGGATGGGGGCTCGCGCTCTGGCGCAGCTCGGACAACCTCGTGAGCCGGAACGCCTTCGATTTCTGCGTGCGCGGCTACAGCCACGGCGTCTACAACCGCGGGCAGGACTCGGCCGGCGTGCTGCTTTTCGAGCAGTGCTCTCGCAACCGTTTCCTCGAAAACTCGATCACCCACGGAGGCGACGGCGTCTTCGGCTTCGCGGGCAAAGAGGCGCTGGGCGACGCTCCGCCGCCCGCCGCCGCCTTCGACTACCGGCGTCGCGGCTGCAACGACAACGTCTTCGTCGGCAACGACCTCTCCTACGCCGCCGCCCACGGCCTCGAGCTGACGTTCAGCTTCGGCGCACGCATCGAGCACAACCGCTTCGCGGGCAACGCGATCTGCGGCGTGTGGGCGGGCTACTCGCAGGACATGGTCGTCGCCCGCAACGCGTTCTCGGAAAACGGCGGCGCCGGATACGGGCTCGAGCGCGGCGGCGTGAACGTCGAGCACGGCGCCGGCAACCTCTACGCGGCGAACACGTTCGTGTAAGACCGTTGCGGGTTGGACCTCTGGAGACGCGACGGCGGCGGCTTCGCCGGCAAACCCTGGGGGCGCGCCAACCCGCAAT
>DASPNK010000184.1:0-3579 GCA_035626575.1 Planctomycetota bacterium
CGACCGCGGTCGCGCTCCAGGGGGTCCGCGTCCGTCGCCGCGCCGCGGAGCGGCTCGCCGAAGACGGGGAAGCCCTCCTCGCGGGGATCGCGGTCTGGCTGGCGGGCGACCCGGCCGTCGAAGCGGAGACCGTGCGTCGGCGGCTCGCCGCCGCGACGCACGACGCGGAGGCCGCGCGCGCCGAAGCCGCGCGCCACGGCGCCGCCGCCCGTGCGCTGACGCCCCGCGTCGAGGCGCTCCGCGCCCTCCTCGGCGACGCGTGGCTGCTGGACCCGCCCGACCATGCCGCGCGCGCGAGGGAACTGGAGATGCGCCTCCGCGCCGCCCGCGACGCGGCGGCCGAAGCGCGGCGCACCGCCCGCTACGCCGAGGCGCTCGAAGCGGATCTCGACGCGCTGCGCCGACCGCCTCTCTCCGCGGCCGACGCCGCCGGGCTCGTCGCCGAAGCCGCGGAGCTGCGCGCCGAGCGCGACCGCCTGGACGCCGCCGTCGACGCGCTCGACTTCGTCGGCGAGCATCTCGAAGCGCTCGCCTGGAGCGACGCGCCGGCGCGGCTGGCCGGCGCCGAAGCGCTCGCGCCGGCCTTGACGCGCCAGGCGGAAGACGCGCGCGCGGAGCAAAGCGACGCCGACGCCCGCGCGACGGAGGCGGAGGGCGCGTACGACGCCGCCCACGCCGCCTGGCAGGACGCCGACGGCGCCGTCCGCGTCGCGCGCGCCGAACGCGACGGGGCGGCGGCGGCGCTCGCCGCTTTCGGCGTCGAAGCGCCGTCGGAGGCCGCCGTGGAGGCCGCCGAAGCCGCCGTCCGCGCCCACGAGGGAGCGTTGCGCGCGGAGGAGTCGCGCAGGGACCGCGCGCTGACGGAACGCGGGAGCGCGGAGCAGCTGCTCGCCGGGGCTCGAAAGCGTCTCGAGGAGGCGAAGGCCAGGGCGACGATCGAGCGCGGCGAGGCCGAACCTTCGTTCGCGCGCTGGGAGGCGCTGCGCGCGCGCGCGACCGCCGCCGGTCTGCTCGACGGCGCCCTGCCGCCCGGCCGCGAGGCGCTCGGCGAGGTGCGCGGCGCGGTCAACTTCGTGCAGGAGGCGCGCACGCGGCGACAGCTCCTCTACGAGCGCCTGAAGCTCGCCCAGGGCGGGGCGGCGCTCCTCAAGGAGCACGGCGCGCCGCGGGACGACGGCGAAGGCGCCTTCGCCGACGAATACGTCGACCTCTGGCTCGAGGTGCGGGAATGGCTGCGTCGGCGACTCCCCGCCCAGGTGGCGGAGTCCGACGACCCGCGGGAAGCGTTGCTGCGACTGCGGGATCGACTCGACGGTCTCGAAGAGCGCCTCGCGAGGCAGGAGGACGACCTGCGAGGGGCGAGCGAAGACGTCGCGCGCGGCATCGACGTGCAGGTCAGGAAGGCCCGCGGGCAGGTCGCGCGCCTCAACCGCAATCTGGACGGCGTCGTCTTCGGCGGCATCCGCGGCATCCGCGTCCGCGTCGATCCCGTCGAGCGGATGGAGCAGGTGCTGCGCGCTCTCCGCTCGGGCGACGCGCAGGGGCTGCTCTTTCAGAACGATCTGCCGATCGAGGAGGCGCTCGACGAGATCTTCCGGAAGTACGGCGGCGGCGGAAAAACGGGCGGCCAGAAACTGCTGGACTACCGCGAGTACCTGCATCTCCACGTCGAGATCCGACGGCTCGCCGGCGGCGGTTGGGAGTCGGCGAACCCGACGCGGCTTTCCACGGGCGAGGCGATCGGCGTCGGCGCCGCGCTCATGATGGTCGTGCTCACGGAATGGGAGCGCGACGCCAATCTCCTGCGAGGGCGCAAGGCGCACGGTTCGCTGCGATTCCTCTTCCTGGACGAGGCGAACCGTCTGTCCCACGACAATCTCGGCACGCTCTTCGACCTGTGTCGCACCCTCGACCTTCAGCTTCTGATCGCCGCGCCGGAGGTCGCCCGGGCGGAGGGCAACACCACCTACCGCCTCGTCCGCCGGATCGCCCCGGACGGCCGCGAGGAGGTCCTCGTCTCCGGTCGCCGCACGAAGGCGTAGCGTCGCGCGGCGAACCGGACGCCGCCGCTCCGAAGGGGCGCGGCTGAGGCGGATTCGGAACGGGTCGTGGGCGCCGCGACGCGAGCGGTGCAAGATCGTCGGCCATGTGGCGCTCGGTTCGGGATCGTCTCGCACTTCTCGAGCTTTATTCCGCAGGTCGTTTGAAGCGACGGCGCTCCCAGGGGGCCGCATTCGCGGCGATCGCGGAGCTGCCCTGGACGCGGGTCTCGTCGCGCTCCGACGAGCTGGTCCTCGTCGAGGCGCGGCGTTTCGAACTTGCGGCCCTTCTCACCCGCGTCTGGCCCGAATGGTCGACGCTTCTCGCCGACCTGGGCGCCCGCGGTCTCCCGCCGACGCCCGAAGGCTGGGCCGCCCTCGAAGACGCGCGCCGCGCGGAAGGGCTCGGAGCGCTTCCGCCCCGCCTCAACCGCCGCACCGCGGCGTCGCTGGCGGCGCCGCACTCGAAGGCGCGCCTCACCGGCCGCCGTCGCGCCGCCCTCGGCCGCGTCGCGCCGGTCCACGACGGCGCGTTGCGGCTCAGGCCGCCCGACGGCCTCGTGGTGCGCACGCGTCTCGGCGTCGTCGACCTCGCCGCCGTCGCGCGCGTGCTCGGCGAAGCGACGATCGCCGGTCGCGCCTTCGACGAAGACCTCCGATTCGAAGGGCCGCTCCGGGGCGTGCTTCTCGTCGAGAACCTCGGCGCATGGCGCGACCTGCCGGAGGTCGACGGCGTCCTCCTCGTGCACGCGCCGGGCTGGGACACGCCCGTCGTCTTCCGGTTTCTCGAGGCGGTGCGTCCTGCGGTCGCCGCCCATTTCGGCGACCTCGATCCGGCCGGCGTCCGCATTTATCGCCGCCTGCGGTCCCGGCGCCCCGACCTCCGCTGGTTCGTCCCCGACGCCTGGTCCGAGCTGGTCGCCGCGCGGGGGCTCCCCGCCGCGTGGCCGCCGGGCCTCGACCTCGCCGACGCCCCGCCTCTGGTCCGCTCGCTCGCGGCCCGCGGGCTCCGGCTGGAGCAGGAGCCGCTCGTCGTCGATCCGCGCCTGCCCGCGGCGCTCGACGCGCTGTTCCGCGCGGCGGACGACACGCCCGGAGACGCGGCTACGATCGGCCCATGAAACGGTTCGTGCTCGCGCTCGACCAGGGGACCACCTCCTCGCGGGCGATCCTGTTCGGTCGCGACGGCGCGCCTCTGGGCACGGCGCAGGAGGAGCTGCCGCAGCATTACCCGAAGCCGGGATGGGTGGAGCACGAGCCCGAAGACATCTGGCGCACCCAGCTGTCGTGCGCGCGCCGCGTTTTGGCGGAACACGGCGTCCGCGCCGACGAGATCGCCGCGATCGGCGTGACCAATCAGCGTGAAACGACGCTGATCTGGGATCGGAGAACCGGTCGTCCGATCCACCGCGCCGTGGTGTGGCAGTGCCGCCGCACCGCGCCCGAGTGCGCCGCGCTGCAGGCGCGCGGCGGCGCCGCGTGGTTTCGTCGTCGGACGGGCCTCGTCGTCGATCCGTATTTTTCCGGCACCAAGATCGCC